>CAYWZD010000232.1:0-6494 GCA_964462755.1 uncultured Victivallales bacterium
ATCAGACCCAGCTTCAACCACGCTTTCTGCGTGGCGTAAAAGAAAAGGCTTTTTTACTATGGCAACACTTAATTTCAATGCGAACGAAGTCGACCCCTCCACCGGATTCGATCCCATTCCGGCGGGCAAATATCTCGCCGTCATCGTCGATTCCGAAACCAAGGCGACCAAAGCGGGAACCGGAGAATATCTTCAACTGGAGTTTGAGGTCATCGAAGGGGAATACAAAAACCGCAAATTGTGGTCGCGCCTGAACATCAGGAATGCGAACGCGGATGCCGTCCGCATCGCCAAGGCCGATCTCTCCGCAATCTGCCGCGCCGTAAACGTCATGACTCCCCGTGATTCCATCGAGCTTCATAACCTTCCGCTCATGCTTACCGTCCGATGCAAGAAGAATCAGGACGACGAGATTGTCAATGAAATCAAAGGATACGGCCCGCGGGAGGCGAATACCGGAGCGGCCGCCGTCAATCCGGCGACGCCTCCGCCCCAAGCCGCGAACGCCCAGCCTCCGTGGGCGAGAGGAAAATGACGGCGGAATTTGAACTGCCGTGGCCTCCGAGCGTAAATCACTACTACCGGCACGTCGGCCCGCGTGTGCTTATCAGCCGCGACGGGCGGCGATACCGGGAGTTGGTTACCGGCTTGGTCAGGCAGAAGAGTATTCCGCCGTTTGAAGGAAGAATTTCGCTTCGTGCGGAATTCTATCCTCCGGACAGGCGGCGACGGGATTTGGACAACGTCGGAGGAAAAGTTCTGCTCGACACTTTGCAGGCGGCGGGACTTTTCAAGGACGACTGCCAGATCAAACGGATTCACCTTGAAATGCACGAGCCGATGGAAGGCGGAATGTGTTTCGTGAAACTCGAAGACATGGAAGGAACCGAATGGAACGAAGACAGAACGGCGGACGAAGACGCTATATCGTCCAACGGTTTTTGATGGCGATCGGGGACAACACCGAACGGCTTGTCTGTTTCCTGATTCTCAACGGTTACAAGAACACGGGAATTTGCAAAATTCTCCATCTCAAGCCCCAGGGACTGTATGAAATCAAAGTCAAAATCGGCGAGGCGCTCAAGGCCGCCGGAATTGAAGTTCCGGAGGATTAGAAGGAATTCTGTGCCAAAAAATCTTCCGGCGAAAGAATTGGGATGGTGTTTTTTGGAAAATCCTTTGCGTTGCGTGTAATGATGCATTCCACATCGGCGGTCAGCGCTGAAAAGAACTGAATCGAATCCTCAAAGTCACGCATTTTCGCCTTGATTGCCTTGTTCATGACGGCATTGTCAAGCGGCACCATCATGAATGTCGCGTTAATGACTTCAACAGCGAGTTCCGCTTTCTGGCGGTTCGCATATTTCGCAACCAGATAATAGATGTTGTTGAAGCTGATTGCGGAGATGCAACCCTGAATTTTCCCGGCTTCGGCCAAGGCCCAGATTTGCTTGGAAATTATTGAATGCGGAGCACGTTCTTGAAGGACATCGAGCAAAACGTTTGTATCGATGAAGACTTTCATTTCTTGAGTCCGTATTTTTCGGCAAGAATATCGCCCACTTCGCTCTTGTAGTCAAAATCATCCGGGAACTTGACGATGCCGGTTATTGATTTTGTCAGTGGCCCGATTGGGATTCTCTTCTTGGATACAGCCGAGCGGCGACGGGACATGATAAAAGATGAAAACAACTGCGTGATACTTGTGTTTTCTTCTTTTGCCATCTTGTGCGCCAGCTTAATTATGTCTTTTGATGGGCGCAAGGTCAATTTTGTTGTTTCCATAAAAACACCTCCGTGACGTATATGCTTTCGAATACTATACGTCTTAAAAAAAGAAATTCAAATGAGAAATCAAGAAAAATGGAATTACGGAACTATCAAAAAACCGCCGTAAACGCGGTGTATGAACATCTCCGGACCCGCGACGACAATCCATGCGTGGTGTGTCCGACAGGATGCGGGAAGTCACTGATTCTGGCCCAGATTGCAAAAGACGCGGTGCAGAAATGGAACGGGCGTGTGCTGGTTCTCGCCCATGTCAAGGAATTGTTGGAACAGAACGCGGACAAAATCCGCAGGCTGTGCCCGGAATTGAAAATCGGAATCTATTCCGCCGGACTGAAAAGCCGCGACACTTCCGAACCGGTGATCGTCGCCGGAATTCAGTCTGTCTACGACAAGGCCTGTGATCTCGGAGTTTTCGACCTCATAATTGTAGACGAATGTTTTCCTGCGGGGACGCTGATTGATACCCCGCGTGGAGAAATTCCGATAGAGGACTTGTATGTGGGACAGCCAGTGCGTCATGCACTCGGAGTGGGAAACATTGAAGCCATTTCCTCCCGACCGGCAACAGAAATCATGAAATTGGAGTTAAGCAATGGAAGAAGCATTGAATGCACTCCCAATCATCCATTCTTTACCGAATCAGGATGGTGCGCGGCAAGTGCCTTGGCAGTGGGATCGCGTCTTTACAGCCGTAAAGAGGTGTCCCGTCTGCGACAGGAAATTTCATCCGAATGTTTGGTTCAATCCGGATGGGAAGCCGATAAGGAGTCAGGCGGAGATCGAATGGAACCGGCAAGTATGCTGTTCGAGAGATTGTGCCAAAAAGTCGATTCACCAGAAATGTGCGGAACAGAAAGCAAAAAGAAAAGCAAGCATGGCGCCAAGTCCATTGCCTTGGACGATTCGATATCAGAGTGTGGCAAAGATATGTCAATGTTGCGGAGCGGAATTTTTTCCATGGTTTCACAACGGAAGGCCGATGCGGGAGAGCGATTGGAACAGGAAAAAATACTGTTCAATATCTTGTCTTCGGAAAGTCGAAAATCCGATGTTTCAAGAAAAAACATGTCGGAAAGTGCAAGAAACTTTGCGAAGGATACACTATCGCCCGACAGTGATTGGAGGAAATGGAAGGGCAATGCCAGTCCCCCAGTACCTTCTTTCGGAGATGCTTCATGCGGAAACGGAATATTCAGTGACGACGACAGCCCGGCAACGTCAGGAAGGCGCATCCAATTGCTACAAGCTGGATGTGGCGATACCCTTTCTGCGTCTTGGAATCCAACTGGACGGAGTGAGCCACTTTACGAAGAAAATCCGCAGGACGGACAAACGGATTCGCAAATGGCTGGCGGAATTAGGGTGGTCGGTATTGCACGTGTCAAACTCGAAAGCCCGCGAGTTGTGTACAACCTGCAAATCGAAGGACACCCTTCTTACTATGCTGACGGGGTCCTGGTTCACAACTGCCATTTGATCGCGCCTGATGGAGACGGAATGTATCGCACGTTTCTCAAGAACATGAAAGTCATCAATCCGCGTGTCCGGCTGATCGGATTGACAGCGACGCCGTTCAGACTGAAAGGCGGTCTGATCTGCCAGCCGGACAACCTCCTGAACGAGGTCTGCTACGAGGCCGGACTCAAGGAAATGATCCAGCAGGGCTACCTTTCGCCGCTGATTTCCAAATCCGGGCGTGTGGAAGCAAAGTTGGATGACCTTCACATTCGCGGAGGGGAATTTGTCAACGATGAGATCGCCGAGGCGATGGATAAAGAAGACATCGTTTCGGCGGCATGCCGAGAGATTGTGGAATTAACCCGGGAACGGAAGTCTGTATTAATTTTTGGGTCCAGCATTGCACACTGTGAGCATATCGCGGAAAAGATCACGGCTTTTTCCGGGAAAGAATGTGCCGTCGTTACCGGGAACACTCCTTCCGACGAGCGGGAAGAAAT
Organism: uncultured Victivallales bacterium; assembly: GCA_964462755.1. Taxonomy (GTDB): domain Bacteria; phylum Verrucomicrobiota; class Lentisphaeria; order Victivallales; family UBA1829; genus SIG94. The sequence continues at coordinate 3,750 of CAYWZD010000232.1, forward strand.
TATCGCACGTTTTCGTGGAGAACCGGTAAAAGAAGATTTCTTTTCCCATAAGCCGTCGTTGAAATACGTCGTGAACATGAACGTATTATCCGTTGGATTTGATGCGCCAAACGTGGACTGCGTGGTATTGCTGCGTCCCACAAATTCGCCGGGACTCCTCGTTCAACAAGTTGGGCGGGGAACCCGACTCTGCGAGGGGAAGCGGAATTGTCTTGTGCTTGACTATTCGGGCAACATTCTCCGTCACGGCCCGGTGGACATGATCAATGTCAAAGAACCCGGTGCGGGCAAAGGCGGCGACGCTCCGGCGAAGAAGTGCCCGCAGTGTCTGGCGCTGATCCATGCCGCGTATCAGAAATGTCCCGAATGCGGATACGAGTTCCCGCCTCCCGAAACGAGCAATCTTTCGGGGACGGCCTCGTCCGCGGGAGTGCTGTCCGGCCAGGTCGACTATACCGATTATGCCGTGCGGAACACCTATTACGCCGTTCATGAAAAACGGTATGCCGATCCGGAGACGCCGAAAACCATGCGTGTCGATTATCAGGTTGGCTTCAACGATTTCAAATCGGAGTGGGTCTGCCCGGAACACACCGGATACGCCAGGGGGAAATTCGAGAAGTGGTGGCGTGAACGCGCCGCGCTCGGCTGTCCGATTCCCGCGACCGCCCGAGAAGCTGTTTCACAGGCGAACGAAGGTCTGCTCGCCGAATCTGAATCCATCACGGTGAAGACCGTCGCAGGAGAGAAGTTCGAACGGATCATCGGCTGGCGCTTGAAGGAGCGTCCGGTCATGCCCGAATCCGGCGAAGATCCTGTGGAAGCCAGCGACTGGCATTCCAACAGTCCGGAAGACATCGGATTCAAAACAGAGCCGTTTGATGACGAAGAAATTCCTTTCTGAGAAAGGAGGCGCCCGCCGCCATGATAATCGCCGTTGATTTTGACAACACCATTGCTCGCACAACCTTCCCGGAAATCCACGGAGAGATTGCCGGAGCAATTGCCGTCTTGAACAATTTCCAGTGTGCTGGACATACCGTCATTCTCTGGACGTGCCGCGAAGGGAAATATCTGGACGAGGCGATCCGCTGGCTGGCTGAACGCGGCTTTATCCCTGACTGTGTGAACTGCCACAGCGAGCGGCAGATCACCGAATGGGGAACCGATCCCCGCAAAATCGGAGCGGACGTTTACATCGATGACCGCAACGCCCTTTGCGAAATCGACTGGAAAAGAATCGAAGAATTTGTAAACAGGAAAGCGGTCGTGCCAAACGAGTAATTGCGGATTGCGGCCATCACATTTTAACTTCAGGAGGAAACATGTCTGAAAAACAATTACAGCTCTTATCGCACGGCAAGCGTTATGCCGATTCAATTGATCATCCGCGGGGCTGTCGGCTCGTCGCGGACGTTTTGGAGGAGCATGACAATGAGTGAGGGGCATACCAAGGAACGGCTGAAGGAACTGATCGCTTTGCCGCTGGAACGGAAAATCGGCTTCACCGCCGCCCGGATCATAGAGTGGTACAACCACTTCAATGGCAGGGTCTATGTCGCATTTTCAGGCGGCAAGGATTCAACAATTTTGCTTCACATCGCACGTTCACTTTTCCCCGACATGAGGGCGATGTTTGTGGATACCGGATTGGAATATCCCAGCATCCGGGAATTTGTGAAACGGCAGCCGGACATCGACATCCTCCGCCCGAAAATGAATTTCAAACAGGTCATTGAAACCTACGGATATCCGGTCATCTCCAAGGAGGTTGCCAAAAACATTTATTGGGCGCGGAGATGCCCGGACGGCGCGACAATAAAGAGGTTTGACGCGGACTCGGATTACTGCAAACGCTACGGCGAACGCTTCTGCATGGCAAAATACAAATGGCTGCTGGACAGCCCGTTTAAAATTTCGGATTTGTGCTGCGACATCATGAAGAAGGCCCCCTCGAAAGAATATGAGAAGGAGACCGGACTGCACCCGATTGTCGGAACGATGACCGCGGAATCGCGTCTGCGGGAAACGGAATGGATTCGAAACGGATGCAATTCCTTTGATTCCAAACGTCCGGTCAGCCATCCCATGTCCTTTTGGACGGAACAGGATGTGCTGGAGTTCCTCAAGCTGAAAAATCTTCCGATAGCCGAGGCGTATGGTGAAATTGTCGGCGACAGGGAAAGCGGCTTTCATACCACCGGATGCCATCGAACCGGGTGCGTATTCTGTTTGTTCGGCATCCGAATGGATGGGACGCCGAACCGGTTTCAGCGGCTGGCCGTCACCCATCCGAAACTTTACAGTTACTGCCTCAGCCAGCTGGGAATGCGGGAAGTCCTCGACTTCATCCATGTCCCGTATGAGCCTGCTGTCGAAAAGGAGAGAAACCATGCCGCACCCCATTGAGTGGAAGGAGCCCGAACAGCACATCAAACAGGAGCTGGTCAGCACCGACGGCCGCTGGCATATCTCCAAAAATCAGAATGGACGAGCGGCTCCGTCATTTTTTCTCTTGAACTACGGTCTTCTGCTCACGCCGCACGGAACCGGTGCGGACTACCGCGAATGTTTCGAAGCATTCATCGCCGACTGCGACGCCTTCATCGGGAAAGCCGAAGCCGTTCGGGACGAGGCGAAAGCGCATCTGCAATCGCTTCTCGAAGCGGAAAAGACGCTGGAAAGAGCATGAACGTGGCGCTCGTCGACGTCGACGGACATGGTTTTCCCAATCTGGCGCTCATG
>CAYWZD010000233.1:0-6489 GCA_964462755.1 uncultured Victivallales bacterium
AGGTGACTCTCACCTGCCGGGGAGTTTGAGGGCGAGGAGCCCTCATGCACTTTGCATTTGCGACGGCGGGTCCCCCGCTGACGGACGAGCTCCGCGAGGAGCGAGAGCCGCCGCTCCCATAAGGTAGGCATTTGGAGACGCCCGGAACTCTCAACCTTGCCGTTCCGGACGGGGATTTTGTGCTCCGCACGCCCAGCCTCCTCGGCTGGACCGCGGCAAGGCTGGAAGCCTTGCATGACGCTTTTTCAAATATGAAAAAAGTTCAATTATTCCACGAGATCGATCACATCGACCCATTTGACGTCCGGGGCGGCGGAAATCGCGGCGATCTTGAATTCGAGCTGTTCCCAGAGCTTCTCATAATCCAGCGTTTCGTAGGAATGCCCCCAGAAATAGAAGACGCCGGTCTTTTTTGCGGCCTCGAAACGGTCCCAGAAATCGTTGTCCTGAAAGTGGCAGGAGGGACATAGTGCCATGGAGTCCTTGCACGGGATCACGGTGTCCGTGCGCCCGACGATCCGTGCATAGGCGAAACCGGCCTCATGCAAAGCCTTCATGGTCTCCGGGGTATGACCGCTGCACGGCCACGCGAACCCGCGGCATTCCCGCTGGAAAACCTCCTCCAGATACTTCCGTGCGTCGACAGCCCCTTTGAGGAATTGATCGTCCGGAATTTTTCCGGCGACCTCGTGGTGCATGCAATGCGAGGCAACCTGAAACCCGCTGTAAACCTCGACCAGCTCCTCCCTGCCGACGTGTCCGCCCAGAAACCCCTTGTGGCTCCATCCCTTTTCCTGTGCGGAGATCCATCGCGGAAGGACGCGTTCCTGTTTCAGGATTCCAGGACAGAGGTTGAAGGTGGCTTTTGCATTGTATTTACGGAGAATTGAAGTGAGGCGGACATCGGTGGCGACACCGTCATCCCAGCATTGGGCGACTTTGAGCATGATAACGAGATCCTTCCATGAGGGTTCTGTTTTTACGGCAACCACTCGACAATGTACAGTGAATCAACCGGATTTGCAAGCAATGTTTGCCTTTCCGGGGACGGATCATTCCCTTTTCTTTCCGCCAAAAATGAGGAAAATCATTGAAAAATATTGGAAAGGATGTATTATACAAAAAAGATTTTTCATATCATAAATCGAACACTCAGGGGTGGCCTATGTTTTCTGCATTTCTTCGGAATTTTTTCAGTCTGCTGCTTTTCGGAGGTGTTGTTTTCTGGACGGGCTGCCGGGAAGAGGTCCGGAAAGAGGTCCGGCTGCCCGCGGTGGTGGCGGAACCGGTCAGGGAAATGACGTATGCGGACACCATCGAGGAAATCGGAGAGGTGACCGCCTACGAGACGGTCGATCTCGTTGCGAATGTTTCGGGGTTCCTGACAGAGGCGAATTTCAAGGAAGGCTCCGAGGTGAAAAAGGGGACAAAACTGTTCCAGATAGACCCGGCCGTCTACAGCGCGGCTGTCATCAAGGCGGAGGCCGATCTGAACAAGGCGCAGGCGGCCGCAAAAAACAGCGACATCGAGTATAACCGCCAGAAACAGCTGGTTGAAAAGGACGCCACCGCGAGACGCAATTTCGACAATGCCGAAATGAATAAACGGACCGCCGCCGCGGAAGTCAAATCCGCGGAAGCAATTCTGGAACAGAGGAAGGTCGATCTGGGATATACGCAGATCCTGGCTCCATTCGACGGCTGCATCAGCTTCAAGAAATACAGCGTCGGCAACATGGTGGGCCCGGGCAGCGGGACGCTGGCACAGGTCACCCGGACCGGAGATGTGAAAATCTATTTCTCCGTGGATGAAATGAATCTGTTGAAGTTGCTCCGGTCCTATCCCCAGCTGGACCGGGAGTCGAGAAACCGTTCCGCGGACAAACGCCCCGTCAAGAAGGGGCCGAAAATAACCGTCTTCTTTCAGGACGGAGTCAAATACAATCACGACGCCTGGCTCAATGCCTGGGACAACTCGGTCAAGGACGGCACTTTCAAGATTCAGGCGGTCTGCGAAGATCCGGACGGACTTCTTGTTCCCGGGATGTATGTGAAGGTCCGTGTCCAGATCAGCCCTCCGGCCGAATATATCGTTGTGCGGGAGGAGGCCATCATGCGCGAACAGCTCGGCAATTTCGTGTTTGTGGTGGGAAGCGGCAATGTCATCGAGCGGAGAAAGATTCAGCTTGGCGGGCACAACGGCGAATGGTATGTGGTGACGTCCGGGCTGAAAGCCGGTGAACTGGTCGTGACGTCCGGACTCCAGAAGGCATCGCCCGGCGACAAGGTTCAGGTTGTCACCTCGAAAGATGCGGTTCCGGGGGATTCCCCGGCGAACAGAAAAACTGAAAATCCCGCTTCCGGAAAGGAACCTGCCGAGACGTCCGGAACCCCTTCCGCGAAAAAACCGGCGAAATAACGGGGATAAACAGCTATGATCAGCCAATTTTTCATCAACCGTCCCCGGTTTGCGATCGTCATTTCCATTCTGTTTCTATTCACCGGGATCATTGCCCTGTATACGCTGCCTGTGGCGCTTTATCCGAACATCACGCCTTCGCTGATCACCGTTTCGGCGAAGTATCCGGGAGCGGACGCCCGGACGGTGATGGACACGGTCGTCCAGCCGCTCGAGTCGCAGATCAACGGCGTGAAGAAGATGCTCTACATGTCTTCCACGGCGACCGACGACGGTTCCGCGGCGATCAAGGTCTACTTCGACATCGGGACCGATGGCGACATGAACACGGTCAACACGCAGAACCGTGTGAACTGGGCGCAGGCACAGCTTCCGCAAGACGTTCTCCGGCAGGGGATCGTTACCAAGGAAACATCCAGCAACATGCTGGCGGTCGTGACGCTCTATTCCCCGAAGAAAACCTACGATGCGATCGAACTGAGCAATTTCATGTCCATTTCCATCAAGGACGAGATCGCGCGGATTCCCGGCGTCGGGGATGTGGTGCAGTTCGGCGAAATGACCTACGCCATGCGTGTCTGGCTGGACCCCATGCGGATGGCGTCCCTCAAAGTTTCCGTGGATGACGTCAAGAGCGCCATTTCGGCACAGAACATCCAGATTTCCGCCGGCGCTCTGGGCGACGCGCCCTCTTCTTCCGACCAGAAAACGCGGTTCACCCTTTCCGCGCAGGGACGCTTGAGCACGCCGGAGGAGTTCGGCGCCATCGTCATCCGGGCGAGGGCGGACGGTTCCCAGATCCGTCTGCGCGACATCGCCAAAGTCGAAATGGCTTCCGAGAATTACTCCGGAATCAGCACACTGAACGGGAACTCCGCCGCCATGCTGGCCGTTTATCAGCTGAACGACGCCAACGGACTTGCCATCGCGGCGGCGATGAACCGGCGTCTCGCCGAACTCAAGAAGAACAACTTTCCGAAGGACCTCGAATACGGCATCCAGTACGACACCACCCAGTTCATCCGGGCATCCATTCATGAAGTCCAGGAGACTCTCGTGATTGCCGTCATTCTGGTGATCCTCGTTACCTTCCTGTTCCTTCAGGACTGGCGGGCGACGCTCGTTCCGACGGTTGCCATTCCCGTTTCGCTGGTGGGGACTTTCGCCGTCATGCAGGCCATCGGATACAGCATCAACCTCACCACTCTTTTCGGGTTGATCCTTGCTATCGGCATCGTGGTGGACGACGCGATCGTGGTGATCGAGAACGTGAGCCGTCTGATGGAGAAGGAACATCTTTCCCCGAAAGAGGCGGCCGTGAAATCCATGTATCAGGTGACCGGGCCGGTCATCGCGACGACCGCCGTGCTGCTGGCCATGTTTGTGCCCGTCTGTTTCCTGCCCGGCATCACCGGGGTGATGTACCGACAGTTCGGCGTGACGATTTCCGTCGCGGTTTCCATCTCCACGATCAACGCGCTGACGCTCAGCCCGGCCCTCTGCTCGCTGATTCTGAAACCTGCCGACCCGTCCCGCCGGAAATTCTTCTTTTTCGTATGGTTCAACCGGATGTTCGACTGGATCACCGTCCGCTATTCCGCCATCGTTCATTCTCTTGTCCGCAAGGCGCTTCTGGTGATTCTGGCCTACGCCGCACTGGGATACGGCGCATACGAGTTGTATAAGCTCATCCCGACCGGCTTTGTTCCCAACGAGGATCAGGGCGCCTTTTTCATCAGCGTCCAGCTTCCCGACGGCGCCTCGCTGGTGCGCACCGAGAAAACCGTGGAAAAGATCCGGAATATTCTCAAGGAAATTCCCGAAGTGGAAGATTTCATCTTTTCCTCGGGCTACAATATCATCAACAACATCAACGCCAGCAACTGCGCGTTCGGCATTGTGATCCTCAAAAACTGGTCGCAGCGAGAAAAGAAATCCGAGACGCAGGACGCCATCCTGGCCCGTTTCTACAAGAAGGCCGCCGTGATTCCCGATGCCCGGATCGTTCCGTTCGGACTGCCGTCCATTCAGGGATTGGGCACCACCAGCGGCTTTTCGCTGATGCTTCAGGACCGGTCCGGAACTCTGACCCCTGCCCGTTTTGAGAAGATTCTCAACGAGATTCTCGTGGAGGCGAACGACAGCCCGGTCATTGAAACCGCCTTTTCCTCCTTCCGCGCCTCCTTCCCGCAAGTATACCTGAATATCGACCGGGGCAAGGCCCTGAAACTCGGCGTTCCCGTGGAACGGATCAACAGCGCCCTTCAGGGAATCTTCAGTTACACCTATGTGAACGACTTCAACAAATACGGGAAGTCCTACAAGGTGGAAATCCAGGGAGGGAGTGAATTCCGGGATGATGTCGGCGATTTCTCCAAAGTATTTGTGCGCAGCAATACGGGCGCCATGATTCCGCTCAGCACGCTGATTCAGTCCGAATACCGCTTCGGGCCGCAGTTCCTCCAGCGCTACAATATGTTCCAGGCGATCCAGATCAACGGCAACCCCGCATCCGGATACAGTTCGGGACAGGCCATGGCGGAAATGGAACGGATCGTCAGGAAGGTGGACCCCTCGCTTTCCTATGAATGGACGGACATGTCCTATCAGGAGAAGCTGGCGGGCAACCAGATCGTCATTGTCTTTTCCCTTGCGCTGCTGTTCATCTATCTTTTCCTTGTGGCGCAGTATGAAAGCTGGATGATTCCGCTCTCCGTGCTCCTTTCGGTCCCCATCGCGTTCCTCGGCGCGGTTTTCTCCCTTTTCCTGCTGAAGATCGAGAACAACATCTACACGCAGGTCGGGTTCGTGCTGCTGTTTGGAATCGCGTGCAAAACGGCCATCCTGATCGTCGAATTCGCCAAAGAGCAGCACGCCGAAGGGAAGGAACTTCACGAAGCCGCCGAGTTTGCGGCCCGTCTCCGTTTCCGCGCGGTGCTGATGACGGCGATCTCGTTCATCCTCGGAACGTGGCCGCTGGTGGTGGCGTCCGGCGCGTGCGCGGTCAGCCGGCGTTCCCTCGGGACCGCTGTTTTCGGGGGAATGCTCCTTTCCGTGATCGTCGGGACGATTCTGATTCCGGTCTTTTTTGTGTTCATCCAGGGAATTATGGACTATTTCGGAGGCAAGCCGGAAAAAACGGAACCTTGAAAAATTCCTTTTTTATGCTAAGTTTACACGCTGCAAATCATTACAAACGGATTGGAACTTTATGTTTCGTGAAATCGGATACAACCGGATATTGCTGCTTCTGATGATGTTTTCCCTCTCTCTGGGAGCCACCGATCAGGAGGCCAATGAGCTTTTTGCCGAGGGGCGCGCGCTGGAGAAAAAAGGAAAGTTTTCCAGTGCGGCAAGCGATTATATGGACGCCAGGCTGATGGCCGATTCCGGTGTCCTCAAGGGAAATGCCCTGATTGCCGCCGCCCGCGCCTACCGCAAGGCAAAGCTGTACGGAGATGAGTTCGACTGTCTCAAAAAACTGGTTGCGGAGCACATCAACGGAATCAATTTCACCCAGGTGGTGGACCGGATGTACAAGATCGGGGACCTTTTCTTTGAAGGTCATCGCGATGTGGCTGTTTCCTGGCTCCCGTTCATAAAGAAGGAAGACCGCACGCTGGAAATCTATGAGACGGCGCTGAAATACGCCCCCTGCGCGGAACAAGCCGCGGATGTCCGCCTCCGGGTTGCGCGGATGTATATCGACGATCAGAAGCCGGAAGAGGCGATCCGGCATCTCCGCGAGATTCCGAAACTTCATCCGGGCACGGATTCGGCGAAGTACGCCACGCTGGAACTCTGCGACCTGCTCCTTCAGGTTTCCGAACGCGGCGACGGCGATGGTTCCTACAGCCGCCAGGCGCTGGAAGCCTTCGAGAATTATCTCAAGGAATACCCGGATTCTCCGGAGGTTCCGTGGGTGATGAAGGCCAGGGAAAAGGTCCGCAACCGTATTGCCCGCCGGATTCATGCCGTCGGGGAATACTACTACCGGTCCGGCAAACCGGATCTGGCGGAGAAATATCTGGCGGAAGTGGTCAAGAACTATTCCAATACGAATCAGGCGG
>CAYWZD010000234.1:0-6473 GCA_964462755.1 uncultured Victivallales bacterium
TGGGACCGGGGCAGCAACCTCGGCGGCATCGTCTATTCCGAACGGTTCCGCAAGGCGCTGGCCTCCGGAAGATATTTCGACCTGAACTGGCAGGGACTGCTGGACGCCGGCTACAAGGTTTGTCTGGACGAATTTCCCGTCTCCGTGGAGGAATATGTCTGCGGGATCGACAAGCCTGTTCGCGACCGCATGAAGGGGCTGGTCAGCGGCGTCAAGGATTTCATCGATCAGGATACGCTCCGCAACTTCTCGCATCTTTTCTCCGTGAGGGCAGGGCAGGGGACCTTGATCGTCTGCACCTTCCGCATGAAAAATACGGAAAATCCTGTGGTGGCCAATTGTCTGGCGGAATTGATGAATCATCTTTCCGAATACCGGACGGAAAAAAGCATCGGAGCGGAAGAACTCAGGAAATATCTTGTTTCCGAGACCGCGCGCGGATTCCGCAAGGAAGATGTCATGAACCATTTCTGGGAGATCGACAACAAGCTGGTCGAAGATACTCTGTTCTGGGAACAGACCGGATTGGATCTGAGTAAAATCAGGTAACGAATGGGGAAGGGGAGATGGGGATGGAACCGGGGAAAACACATCCGTTGAATGGAGGCGGAACATCGTTTCGTTTATGGGTGCCGTTCCTGTTTTTCATACTGACGATCGCCATCTGCCTGCCTCTGGTCTGGTGGAATGACATTCCGCAAAGGGATGTTGCCGCCCGTTACATTCCCATGGCGCAGGCGTTTGCTTCGGGTGATTTTCTGTATGCGTTTCATCCGCGGACGGGATTCTGCCATACGGTTTTTGCCGGAATTCTTGCAAGGATTTTCTCCTTCGACGGATTCACGGCGGTCAAGATATCCAGCCTGATCTTCATGGCGCTGGGAGTGTTTCCTCTCTATGGTTTGGCCCGCCGTATCTATTCCGAACGGGTGGCGGTGTTCTCCCTTCTCGCCTACGTGCTGGCGTCTCAGGTGATGCGCTTTGCCTTCAGCGGGCTTCGCGATTCGTGCAAAGTCTTTTTCATTCTGCTGGCGGCGTATGGACTGATCGTGATTTTTCAGGAAAGAAGGAAGCTCTCGGGATATCTTCTTCTGGCGCTGGCTGTCGCGGGAGGCGTTCTGACACGCGGCGATCTGCTGCTGTTCATGTCGATGCTCTTCTTCTGGGGGATCGTTCTTGAATATGCGCTGCCCCGCTTTCCGTGGAAAAGTCTCTGCGGAATGGTTCTTGCGTTCCTTCTGTGTCTGCCATCCATTCTTCTGCACGAATGGGCGGTCGGTGCGGCTGTTCCGGAAATGCGTTTTGCGATTCTTTTCGAGAAGTTTTTCGGACGCCTGCCTCTGACAAAGGATACCCTATTCCTGTTCGCGGCCGGACTTGTCTTTCTGTTTCTTCTGGCGCTGGTTGTGCGAAAGCTCACGGATGGAAAACAGGCTGTAAAAATAGCCGTCGGCGCGGTTTCGGCGCTTCTGTTGGGAACCGCGGTTTTCATGGTTTTCTCAAAGGAATTCGTGGCGAAGGATTGTGTCTTCGATTTTCTGGATGGCGTTGTGAAAGGGTTCTTCCCGGTCATGGCGCTTTTTGCTGTGATCGGGATTGTTTTTCGTGTCCGCCGGAAAGAATGGAAGAAGGAAGACAGCATTCTGGCAACGCTGCTTATCGGACACAATCTTCTGCTGATCCTTCAGATCTTTTTCTTCGACAAATACCTGTATGTATCCATCCGTTATCTTCTTCCCGCGGTCCCGCTGGAACTGCCCTGGGCGGTGCTCGGACTCATGGAGCTCCGGACTCTCCTCCTGCGGAAGGTTTCCAATCCGCGCGCCCGGACTGCTCTGACAGTGCTTCTTCTGGTCGTTCTGGGTTCGTTTCTCCTGTTCGATCTTGCGCGGCCGGTTTTTGACAGTTATACAAAGAAAAAGGAGATTCTCGACCGGAAAAGTCTGAAGCTGGCCGGGGAAATGATCCGGAAGGATTACCGGGGGCCCGAAAAATCCACCCCCGCACGTCAGCTGCAATCCTATACCTCCAATGAGATGCCCCGGATCTGTTTCGTGGTTTATTTGCAGAAAAGAGGAACTCTTGGACTGGATGACGGCAAATTTACGCTCTTAGCCTACTTTGCGGGCGGCCGGGCGATTGACTCCGCGCTGGATGCGGAGTATATTGTCGTGCGCTCGGAAAAGAGCGAACCGGAAGCCCGCCGGATATTTAATAAATTCACAGCATTGGGCGAAGTTGAATTTCAGAAAAGAATCTATACGATATGGAAGACCAATTACAAACAATGAAGAACAAAGGCAATCACGGACGTTTCCGCGTCGCGCTTCTGCTGCTGACCGATGTCATCACTCTTTACGGAATTCTGGCTCTGGTATTGTTCATCTATAAATCTTTCGGGGGCGAATATGACCTGATGATCCTTCTGGATCTCTGGCTGCTTCCGGTCGCGGTTGTCCTCTGCAATATTTTTTCACGTCTCTACTGCGGCAGTCTCTTCTATCCCGGCGCGGGATGCTCCGCCGTGGAGGAGCTCAAACGCCTGACGCTCTCCGTTCTCGGCGGCTATGTTCTTCTGTTCGCATACCTTTCCCTGACAAGGTCCAGCGAAAACTACACCCGCCTCGGACTCCTGGTTTCCATGGGATTTTCCATCCTTCTTCTTCCGATTTTCCGTTACTGGGTGCGATCCGTCCTGCGGTATTTCCACAAGGGGGAGATTCCGGTCCTGATCGCGGGCGCTGGACTTACGGGAACCATTCTGGGGGAAGAACTGATCCGAGACAAATATTACGGATTCCGCATCGCGGGGTATCTCGATGACGCTCCCGAAAAGCAGGGACTTTCCCTTCCCGGCGGAAAGGTGCTCGGCAATCTGGATTCCGCGCTGGACATCGCCCACCGGGAAAAAGTGGATTATCTGATCACCACGCTTCCGCTTCCGGCGGTCGGCCGGCGGCTGAACGAGTGGCTGACTTTTTTCCAGCACGTGATGGTGATTCCGGACAACCGGGTTTTCCCGATTCTGTGGGTCCATCCGGTAGATATTTACGGACTGGGCGCCATCGAGGTGGGCAACCGTTTGAAACGGGCGCTTTTCCGTTTCAGCAAAATTCTCTGCGAAACGGTCATCGCGGTTGTCGCGATTCTTTTTCTCCTGCCGTTCTGTCTGCTTCTCGCCCTGCTGGTGAAAGTGACCAGCCGCGGCCCTGTTCTCTACCGCGCCAAACGGCTGGGCGTCAACGGAACGAAGATCGAGGTCTGGAAATTCCGCACCATGTATGCCGACGCCGACCGCAAGCTCGAGCAGATGCTGGCCGAAAACCCGGAAATGGAAAAGGAATGGCGGGAAAAGTTCAAGCTGGAAAATGATCCGCGCATTACGCCGCTGGGCGCTTTCCTGCGTAAAACCTCGCTGGATGAACTTCCGCAGTTTCTGAACGTGATCCGGGGGGAAATGGCCGTGATCGGTCCGCGGCCGATCGTGGAGAAGGAAGTCGAATATTACGGCCCCCACTATGAAGTCTTTTCCCGCGTCAAGCCCGGAATCACCGGCTTGTGGCAGGTTTCCGGACGCAGTGAAACCACCTACGAGCGCCGGATTGCTCTGGATATGTATTACATCAACAACTGGTCGATCTGGCTGGACTACTACATCTTTCTCAAAACGGTCAAGGAAGTTTTCTCCTGTCACGGCGCGAAATAAGGAAATCCGATGAAAAAAGTCGCTCTTCTTCATTACTGGCTCACCAACATGCGGGGCGGCGAGAACGTCTTTGCCGAATTCTGCCGGATGTTTCCGGAAGGAGATATCTTCACCCATGCGTGGAATCCGGAGAAGATGGGCGCGCCGTTCAATACCCATAAAATCACGGAAACCTTCATCGGCTCCTTGCCGGGCGCACGGAACAACTGCCAGAAATATCTCCCGCTGATGCCTCTCGCCTTGAAGAAACTGGATCTTTCCGGGTATGACCTGATCCTCAGCAGCGAATCCGGGCCGATCAAAGGCGTCCGCAAAGACACCGGCACACGCCACGTCTGTTATTGCCATACGCCCATGCGCTACCTCTGGGATATGTATGACGACTACTTCAAAGCGGCCGGCCCTCTGGAAAAAATCGCCATGCGTGCCTTTCGCGAACCGCTGCGGAAATACGATCTGCGGTCTGCCGAAAGCGTAGACCATTTCATTGCCAACAGCCGTTTCGTCGCGGAACGGATCAAACGCATTTATCACCGGGATTCCGAAGTGATCTACCCGCCGGTCGATGTCGACTACTACGCCCCGAGGGCAGGGGACGTCCGGAAGGATTATTACCTTTTCGCCGGACAACTGATCCCTTACAAGCGCCCGGAGTTTGCCATGCGCGCCTGCATGAAAATGAACCGGAAACTGGTTCTGGTCGGCGACGGCTCCATGCGGGCGCGTCTGGAAGCGGAAGCGGATCCCGCCCTCATTACCTTTGCCGGACGCGCCGAGCGGGAACGCCTGCGTCAGTTCTACGCGGAAGCCCGCGGACTGATTTTTCCCGGGATTGAAGACTTTGGAATAGTTCCGCTCGAAGCCCAGGGACTCGGAACACCCGTTATTGCGCTCGGGGAAGGGGGCGCGCTCGAAACGGTGATCGACCATCGGACCGGCGTCTTTTTCCCGACCCCGGAAGTCAATTCTCTCTGCGAAGCCATCGAAGAGTTTGAAAAGCAGAATTTCGACCGGAAAGAGCTCATGCGCCACGCCCGGACATTCCACACGAATGTCTTTCTGGAAAAAATCCGCAAAGCCGTCCAATAGCAAAATCAACGCAAGCCTCACGAATTGCTACTTATTTCCTCAGAGAAGATTGCTTCTAAGGGAAGGTGACTGTTCGTTAACACCACCTTCCCCTACGTTTACATGTATTAGCTGTTCGCAGTTGCGCGACATAAGACAGAATGACCCTTTCCGCAAGCTCTATACGGCTTCTCTTTCATCGCAGTCGAGGGGAGGAATAGGGCAGGTGCAGGAAACGCCGCTTTTGAATCTCTCTTGTTATCAGATGCCGCTTTCTCTCTTCTGCCGTATCCTGTCAGATAAATTTTCCATCGGGATGGTTTACGCTGAAAATCTCTCGCAGAAAGTCATTACAAGCGAATTCAAAAATACTGACCTGATTAGTGTTTTGAATGTGATTTCCCGGCAATTGTCCGTTGATATCGTCCGGGTGGGAAATACCTACTTTATAGGTTCTCTGCGTCCGGAAGACAGGGGGATTCTGGTTCGTCGTGTTTTGGGGTATGATTCTGCGGAATTACAAAGTATTGTTTCCTCTATGCTGTCTTCAACGGGGAAAAGTTCCGTTATGGCGAAAAGTAGCGTTGTCGTTGTCGCGGATCATGAATCCGTTGTTCGCCGTGTCTCTGAAATGCTGGACTATCTCGATTCTGTTGATACTCCCACGTGGATTTTACAACTCTGCTTCGTCATCCTTCGGAAGGATGCTTTGACGGAAGCAGGTTTTGACGTGACATCATCCGGCACGATATCCTATAATATCTCCGAAAATTCCCTCGATTTCAAGGATTTCAAGCTTGACGGCATTCTCAATCTCGTTCAAAATTCCACTTTCGCGGATATTTACGCCTCTCCTATGTTACTGGTTCGTGATGGAACGACTGCTAAATGGAAGGACGGCAAGCGTGTGCCGATTCCGAAAAAAACGGTGTCGAGTTACGGTGTCGTTACGGTGTCCGGCTATGATTACACGGATGTTGGTTTTATTGTGGACGCAACGGTAAGGCAGTCCAAAAGGGGAGGGAGGGTTACTCTGAAAATAGAGAAGTCGGATATTGCGTCCTATGTCGAGGAAGCCCCATTGACTACTCAAAGCGTTTATGATATTGATGTGGACATGGAGCCCCTCACCCCGTACCTTCTCGGGGAATTGTCTTTATTTAAAGTCCTCGATACACAGGACAATATAGCCAACTTCGGCCGAGACCGGGGAAAGAGTGTAATACAGCTCTGGGGACAGCTTTATAAGGTGTCCGGGGCTGTCCGGGAAACGTTCAATCCTTATAAAAACAAGGAAAAAGATATCAAAAAGGATCCTCTGTCGTCCGGATCCGGGAACAATTTGATATCAAATCTTCCACCGGCAGCGCAGCCAGGGCGAAGAATTCGATATCAAAATACCAATCTGATGAGGCAAAAGATTATTATTCGTTCTCCTCGTCCTGTCCCTCCCTCCTCCAGAGCTTTGAGAATGGATAATTTGTCTGAACAATTCGGCGTTGGCGGTGTTCCTCTGTCTATCGGAGGTAAGACTTTTTTCCAGAAATAAAAAACGATTCTTTCAGCCCTCCAGCATCGTTTCCCGGCCTTACCCATACTGAACCATGGGTAAGGTCTTTCTTTTTATCCTACGCCTCTTTCCAACGTCGCATAAGGAATCAAGTTATGTCACACCGCCGCGACACAAAAACAACCACCG
>CAYWZD010000235.1:0-6461 GCA_964462755.1 uncultured Victivallales bacterium
ATTTTGAAAATGGATTTTCGCTTTATTTTGTTGTATTAATGCACTTTTTTTATAACTTTCAAATAAAAAAATGTTGCAGTAGTGATTCGGATTAATTTTTCGGGAGGGTAATTTTATCCATCTCTCTGAACCGGATTCCTTCTTCTTTTTTCAAACGGAAGAGCGACAAGTGAAAGTCTGTTCTTCCGCCGTAGAATTACCCCCGGCGTTTGAGGCGGGAAGAGGAGAGGATGGACGGATGGGTTATTTACAGCTGGCCTTTTTGAGCCGCTGACAGGAGAGGCATTCCTCCGAATCGCACAACAGGAGGAACGGATCTTCTTTCAATAACTTGATCCCGAGATCATGGAGTTCGCGAAGTTCCATCGAAAGAATCTTTCCGAGGCTGAGTTCCGACTCTCGGAGGCGGAGCCCTTCTGAAAGCGCGGCTTTGAAAAACTTGCCCGGATCTTTTGCCGCGTTGTAGAAATCACGGTGTCCGGGGAGGTTGCGGGGAACGGCGACGCATTCGGCGTATCCGTTGGCTTTTTTCACCTTGCAGAGACTCGTTTCCACGCCCGGCAGACCCAGACGGTCTTCCAGCAGATGAAGGAAGGTAGTTGCGCCGAGGGAGCTACCGAAATGAACGATCTTTCCATTGTGTTTCAGGGCGAATTCAAGCGGGCTCCGCTCCCCCATCGGCGGATCGGCCGGGAGATGGGCGGAACAAGCCTCCCGCGCAAGTTTCCCGAGTCCGCACCAGCCGTGCGTGAGGTGGCGGCTCCGGACCGTTTCCGGGTATTTTGCGAGGAGGGTTTTCGGCAAAGCTCCGGTCCATATCTGTTTGAGGTCCGCCGGATCGAACGGGCGGTAGGCAGGATTCCGGTTCGGTCCGCCAAGGAAGACAAACGGGACCGTGAAAGCCGGCAGAAGAAAGGTTCCTTCCGGGCCGACTGCTTCTTTCAGCGCCTCGATGACCGTTTCCGCCCCGCCGTCGATCCGTCCGAAGGCGGAGAGAGAGGAATGCACCAGCAGGAAATCTCCCTGAATAACACCCGCATTCCGCAATGCATTGACAATCTCTTCCTTCGTGACGCCGCGGAATCCCTGAAGGGAAAGGTATCCGAAGTTGGCAAGATACAGCACCGCGCGGATCTGCTGCCTGACTTCCGCCTCGCTCAGCAGGGTGCGGGTTTCATGCTCCACCATGCGCAGAATCTGCGCCAGATTCCGCTTGCCGTCCATATCGGCGAGAATGGCGGCCAGCGGACCGTAGAGAACTCGTCCGGGGAGGGGAATGCGCTCTCCGGACGCAATATCGGCAAGGTCATAGGGAAGGCCTGTTTTGAGGCGGACCGGAACGATTTGCTCGGCATAATCGCGCCAGCGTGAATGCGGGACTTCATCAGTAAGCGCGGCGGCGAGCTTTTCGAATTCCCCGCGGAGGGCTTCTTTCAGCGGGTTGATTTTTTCAGTCGGACAGGTGCGCTTGAAGTCCTCCATGTCCTGAAGCAGAATTTCGAAACGCCTTGTCAAATGCTCTTTTGCGGAACCGACGGCGAAGGCAAGTTCCCCGCTGAGCTGTTCGATTGCGGAAGGCAGGACGCGGTCGAGCATGTGTTCCTCCGGACGGATCACCGCTGAAACGAATGCGGTATGGATGGCGGTCCCGGTGGCGAATTCCTCCTTTTGAACGTAGTCGATCGTCTGTCTGGAATTGTGCCAGAAATTCTTTCCCGTCCGAATGGGCCAGACGGTCGGCACTCCGGTGGTGGAGTCGCTCAGGAAAGAATCGTCGTCATACATGCAGGGGAAACTGTTCTGGAAAATAATTTCAGGCGCGCCGGGCTCTCCTTTGAGGTCATCGGCCAGCATTTTGAAAAGGTAGTTCCCGTGGAATGGGGAAGCGGGGCCGGCGCAATGGAAAAGAATCGTCCAGCCCTTCCGCAGATACATGGCGTCATAATCGCACGCCCCGATCACTTCGTTCGAGAGGTTTTTGCCCTGGGTGGAGGCATAGGCTGCGAATCCGTAATGCTCAAGGCCGAAAATGAGGCGAAGGGAATATTCCGGAGTCCCTTCCCGCATGATCAGCCGCGCCGTTTCGATGGCGGCCGCGACGCCGCTGGAATTGTCGTTGGCAAGAGGTTCATAGAGATGCGCCAGAATCCAGAATTCTTCTTTGCGACGGCCCGGCACGAGTGCTGTTACCACATCTACCGTGCTTTCGAAACGGCGTCCGTCGGATTCGATTTTCGCCTTGACTTCCCCATTTGCCAATGCGTCCCGGAGGCGTTTCCCCGTGGCGGGGGTGACGGAAAACGCGATGAACGGACGGTCGTCGACGGAGGTGTGCCAGTTTGCCCGCTCGGTGAAGGCATTGCACCATTGGATGCCGTCGGGCGCATCGTTTGCGTTCATTGCATAATCCGAAACAAGTCCCCGCGCCCCCAGATCGAGACAGCGGGAAAGGACATCCGAGACGGTGGGGCCACCGCCGGGCGGGATCATTACAAGGGCATCCCGCGGGTCTTCCCCGGCGAGGAGCTGTTCATGGGAAAGGAGACGGAGTGTCTCCCCTCCGGGTGTAGTGGAGACCGAACCTTTGATGAGGTGGAACGGATGTTTCTGATAGTCCGCCGCAACGAAGCCCGACTCGATGCCGCTGCCTTTCAGGATCGTGAGACGTCCGACGGACGCTTCCCACCCGATCGGCGTGATTTTGTCCTGATAGGCGGTTCTGCCGTCCGCCGGGAAAGAGATTTTTTCAGCATTCGGAATGCCGGTCCTACGCAGAATTTCAAATGCTTTCTGCGCTGATGCGTGATAACAGGAGAAAGTTTGTCCGAGTTCAAGATTCAGCAGTTCTTCCGTGTCCTTGAGAATTTTGTCCGCATCGATTTTCGTGCGGAATTCCCTGTAGAGAGTTTTCATTGTATTGATTTTTCCTGTCGTGGTTCTTCGACGACTTTATAGTGATAGTTGATGGTGGCATGTCTGTATTTTTTCGAGGGATTCCGGACATTTTCAATGAAGTCGACCACGGTGCGCTGAAAGTCCCTGTAATCCCGGACAATGGACTTGATCCGGCAGTCGGGTTCCGGAAGGGTCATGGTCAACAGATCGATTCCCGGAAAATGTTTCCTCGGGAGAAGGATGCCGCTTTCGAATTCGGCTGAATGGAGGTTGTGCAAGGCCAGCAGGGTTCCGGGCGGGAGGGAAGCCGCCAGGGAAGGAAGGCTGGAATGCAGATTTTCACAGGCTTCCCGGATATTTCCGCCGGGGATGGGAATTTTGCGCAAAAGCAGTGAATGTTTTTTGAGAAAAGCCTCCATTGTCCGGAGCGCTTTTTGTTCATAACGGTGTTTCGCCGGTTCTTCCCAATGCGCCAGCACCATTTCCCCATACTGTTTTTCGACGGCGTATTTTGCGGAGGCGAGAAGAAGTCCCGTGGAATCGGGGGAGATCATCCGCGCACCGGCCGGCAGTTTTCCGCTGTCCGGGATTTCGCCGAGAAAAATGACAGGGTAGGGCAGGTCCATGCATTTCCGCATGGACATCTCGTCCATGAAACAATAGAAGAGGGCGCAGTCGATGAACCCGAGGTTGTCCAGACGCGCCAGTTCGCGGTCGAGGCGGCTCGAATTGAACGGGCCGCCTGAAGAGACGATCCGGCTGAAGAAGTCGTAACGGCGAAGTTCCTCCGTGTCCAGAATCATCTCGTTGACAGCCTGATAAATGCTGTGGAGGCCGATTTCGTCGCCGAATGCGAAAAAGAGAATTTCCTTTGCCCCGTCGACCGCCGAACGTGCCTTGACATAGACCCGTTTTCGTTCCTGGCGGACAAGGATATCTTTCTTTTCGAGAAGATCGAGGGCGGATAGAACGACGCGCTGGGAGACATCGAAACGCGCGGCGAGAATGCGTGTGCTCGGCAATGGCGAGTCAGGAGGAAAGTCGCCGGAAAAAATTTCTCTTTCGAGCGTTTTCGCAACACGGGCGGATTGCGAACCTGTTTCGTGTGAAGATTTCATGACGGCTCCATCTGATGCAATCTGATTCATCGTGGCAATATACATCAGTTTGCATCAGATGTCAAGCCGGAAATGGGAAAAGGATAAATTTCAGCGGAAAACTGAAAAAAGGAAAAATTCAGAACTTTATATTGAAAAAATAAAAAATCATGTTATCTTAATAGGAAGATATGCGCTTTTTATCAGGGGAAGTCTTCATTGAGTTCAGTAAACGTATGACGGGGGAAATATCTTCATTTGTATTTTCCCGCCGTCATGGAATCTGTGATTTTTTTTCAGAAGGAGAGATTTCATGAACGCATTGAAGAGCGGAAGCAATTCTTCCGCGAAACAGAGACGGCTTCGTCTGCTGAAAATCTGGCTTACGGCTTTTGCGGCCATAGGCCTTTGCGGCTGGGCGGTTTACCGCTGTTTCTTCAGCCAGCCGTCGGAATATGCCGATGACTTCACTGTCAAATCCGCGATTGCGTGGCTGAAAAACGCCGATGCCGGAAGATTCGATGTCTGCCGGAAAAACATCGCGGATGGGGACTGGTTCACATGGTTCGAAAAAGACCGGGGCAGTCTCGGGAAAAACGGCAGAAGGGAACTGTTTCAGCGTCAGGAAATTTCCGGTGCGAGTCCCGGAATGAAGCGTTACGAACTGAAATTCGATACGCGCTTTCCGATGTTCAAAAATCCGAAAAGTCTGGTCACCGAACGGGTTCTCATCGAATCGGACGGCCGGGAAAAATATCAGGTTCTGATGGCTGATTACTTTCTGAGAAGGTCATTCGAAAAGCCGATGAATCGTAGTCCGGTCGGAGCGGAGCGGGACGCCATTGTTGCCTTATCCCGGAAAATAGTGGAGCAGATCGAGGTCGGCAACATGGATTTTTTCAAAGAGGCCTTTCTTGTGCGGCTGAAAGCCCCGGATTATTTCGGATGGAAAAAATACATGATGATCGAATCCAGAAACCCGAAGAATCTCAAAGACCTGTATAATCTTTTCAAGAATCACCAGACCACTCCCAAAAAACTGCTGGGGGTGGGAATATGGTCCCCCAGAGGGCGCACCGGTTTCGAACAGGCGACTGTCCGCTATCAGTTTTCCGCGAACAGGGAGAATCGGAAGCGTGAATATATATTGATTGTAGGGGTTTCCCGGGATTTTTATCAGGATAAATCGGCTCCGTGGAAATTTGATTATATTTTCTGCACAGAGAAGAAGGAGAAGAAGTAATGGCTGCGAATGTTGAATCCGCAAAAAAATTTACCCTGGTGGAACTCCTCGTTGTGATTGCAATCATAGCGATTCTGGCGGGAATGCTTCTGCCGGCGCTCCACTCGGCCCGTGACAAGGCGGTTGCTGCTTCGTGCGGGAGCAATGTGAGTTCGATCCAGAAAGCCACGATGCTGTATATCGGCGACTGGGATGAACGGTTGTTCTGGGGAGTGGACCCGGCCAGTTCGAGTTACTACATGGACATGTATGTCTACGGCGGGCGCGAGACCGGCAACAAATATTCCGGTGCGCAAGGCACTCTGTTCGAACACTATGTGCCGCGTCCGCTGAATCCGTATGTCAAGGGGGGGCAGGGCATATTCCGGTGTCCCCGCGACAGCGTCAAATATCCGATGACCGAAAGGGATTACGACTCGAAATACGAGGAGGTCGGCAATTCCTATGCGTTCAACTGGTATTTGCGCAACCGGAAAATATCTTCCTTCAAACGGGCCTCTTCGCTATTATGTTTTACCGAGGCATTCGTGGCCGACTTTTCACAGCCCCGCAAACGTTATGTCGTCTGGCACCGCTCGGAATACGCGAACGCCGGATTTCTGGACGGTCATCTGGAATTCACCGTTGTGCCCGTCAGCTGCGGCGAGGCCGACGGCGTGACGGATACCGTGTGGTGGCATCCGGAAGACGGAACCATCCCCGTTTCCGTATCGGAGGATTGATTCCCCGCTCAGAAGAAAACGACGTTTCCGGTGTCCGCGGATTCCTGTGCCAGAAGACAGGCGCGGGTGAGTGCAAACGTGGCGGCATTGTCCACCAGTCCGGGACGGACTCCATCCAGCTCCAGAATGAAGTCGGAAAATAGTTTGCGGTCCGGCGTTTCCGGGATGATTTCGGACGGTCCGTTTGCATCGATCAGAGTGATCTTTCCGCCGGAGACTTCCAGCACGCCCGCGGTTCCGGCGATCCGGACGCGATCGTCGCCGTGTGTCGGGGCGGTGTCCGGACGCAGATAATCGGTGCTGACGGAAGCCGTCACGCCGCTTTTCATGCGGAAGAGGCACTGTGCCGTAATTTCCATTTCCCCGTTGCCAAAATTGTCCTCCCTGCTCTGGGTGCCGAAAACGGAATGGAAATCGGAGTTCCCGTAGAAGAAGAGAATCCAGTCGACCGCATGGCTTCCGACCCAGGGGAGGGTGCCTCCGTAGGTGGAACGGGTGTGAAAG
>CAYWZD010000236.1:0-6442 GCA_964462755.1 uncultured Victivallales bacterium
ACGGACGGAACTGTTCCGGTCCGGCATGGCTGTCTCTGCTGGACGCTTCGTTCGATGCTCTTGTGCTGGTCGGTATGCATGCGATGGGCGGAACCCCCTGCTCCATTACGCCGCATAGCCGGTGGAACGTCAACGACGGGAAAATTTTTCTGAGCGAGGGCAGCATGGCCGCGGCCATCGCCGGAGACTTCGGCGTCCCGACCGTGTTCGTTTCCGGTGATGACAAGGTCACGGCTGAAATCTCCGATAAGATTCCGAAGATCCGCAAGGTCGCGACCAAACAGGCGCTCGCCCCGTTTCTGGCATGTTCCCTGATCCCCGCCAGAGCGTGCGAGCTGATTTACGCGGCGGTGAAAGAGGCTGTCGCCTGGAAGAAAGAGATCGCCCCTTATGTGGTGAAAGGTCCGGTCACGCTTTCCCTGCTGGATTCGGGCAACCACGCTCCGCCTCTGACCGAGATTCAGAAACCGGTTACCTGCGAAACCATTTCCAAGGCGTTTTTCCAGTATGAGGACGCCATGGACTGGACTCATTTCAACCAGCAGTATCCGGACGGATTCGTGTTTCCGTGAGGGGAGGGGAATGAAGTGAAACATCGGTTTGTCTCCTATTATCTTGATTCTCCGCTTCAGTTGGACCGCATCTATGATATTTTCATGCCGGAAAACGTGACGCGTGAGATTGCCGTATTCATCATTCATGGAGGCGGGTGGCGCGCGGGATCTCGCGCGGCGCATTTTCATGGGCTCATGGAAGAACTGAACAATCGCGGATATATCGCCGCGTCGACCGACTATCGGCTGAACGTTACGCCCGCCGAACAGCTTGCGGACGTCCGGGAGTCGTATCTTCATTTCGCGCGGGTTCTGAAGGAAGCCGGACGCCCGGTGAAAATCGCCGTCTACGGCAGTTCCGCCGGGGCTCATCTGGGATCGCTCCTGACATGCGCGCGTCCCGGCGAATGCGGCGACGACTTTCCGGCCGAGGGCTGGATCGAGCCTGTCTGCGGAGTATTCCAGTCCTGTCCGGCCACTTTCGAACCGTGGGAAGACATCTTCCCCGGAATCTGGGACTCCATGCGAAGTGTTGTCGGTGTTCCTTACGAAAAGGACCCGGAACCCTACCGGAAGCTTTCTCTGGGACGCCATATCCGCCCCGGGAATCCGCCTGTTTTCTTTCTGGAAGCCGAACTGGAACATATGTTTCCCGGGAACCTGATCCTCGATCTGGCGCGAAGAATGAACGCCATGGGAAACCGGGCGCAGGTGAAGATCTATCCACGGGTGGAACACGGTTTCCTCTACTCGCTGGAGCGCCGGCAGCAGCGGGAGGCCTTCGAAGACTGGCTGTGTTTTGTGGAAGGAAAGGAGATCGCGGGCTGCACGGTTCCGTGAATTTTTCCCCTGAATTTCCCCCGGACTGGAAGCTCAATCTGGTTCGGGGGAACCTTTTTTCAGGAAACTTCCTGGGAATTCCGGCTTGAACTTTTGCCGGAGAGTGCTACAGTAAAAAGGTTTGTCCATAGAAAACGGAAATACCGCAGCGGCCATGGAAGGGGATATTGTATCCTTGACGGCGGAATTCAACTCCATGTCCTTTTCGGGTTTCCGGAAGAGAGAGCCTCCCCCGGGCAAGTCCCGGCTTCGATTGATGAATATGAGGTTTGGGTTCATTTCGTGTCTCGGGAAAATCGCATGACTAAAAATGCGAGATTTTTCTGAAAAGATATTTGAAAAGTTGATTTTTCAGTGTATATTATGAATTCACTATTGCGGGTTGATCTTTCGGAAGGAAGGGCAGCCGGATGGGGATGTGGTGCCCACGTGGCTCAGTTGGTAGAGCACGTCCTTGGTAAGGACGAGGTCACCGGTTCAATCCCGGTCGTGGGCTCCAGTTTTATATATTGGACTAAACGGTATTATTAAATAAGAACTCGAAAAACGCAACGCCATAGGCGAATTGTCATCAAAGGAGGACACGAAATGGCCAAGGAAAAATTTGTCAGAGAGAAACCGCACGTAAACGTTGGAACCATCGGTCACGTTGACCACGGTAAGACGACCCTTACGGCAGCAATCACCCACGTTCAGAACCTCAAGGGTCTGGCGGACTACATTCCTTACGATCAGGTTGCGAAAGCTTCCGAATCCCAGGGCCGCCGCGACTCCACCAAGATTCTGACGATCGCCACCTCCCACGTCGAATACCAGAGCAACACCCGTCACTATGCGCACGTGGACTGCCCCGGGCATGCGGACTATGTGAAGAACATGATCACCGGCGCCGCTCAGATGGACGGTGCGATCCTCGTGGTCAGCGCGGTTGACGGCGCAATGCCCCAGACCCGTGAGCACATCCTCCTTGCCAAGCAGGTCGGCGTTCCCCGTATCGTCGTGTTCCTGAACAAAGTCGACCTCGTTGACGATCCGGAACTCCTCGACCTCGTCGAAATGGAAATCCGCGAACTCCTCAGCAAGTATGACTTCGACGGCGACAATACCCCGATTATCCGCGGCGCCGCCTATCCCGCCCTCCAGGCTACGGATGCGAACGCTCCCGAATGCGCCTGCATCCAGCAGCTCATGGATGCGATCGACACCTGGGTGCCGGAACCCGTCCGTGAAATCGACAAGCCCTTCCTGATGCCGATCGAAGACGTGTTCTCCATCGAAGGACGCGGCACCGTCGTTACCGGCCGTGTCGAACGCGGAATCGTCAAAGTCGGCGATGCCTGCGAAATCATCGGCCTCAAGCCGACCGCCAAGACCACCATCACCGGCGTCGAAATGTTCCGCAAGGAACTCGAATCCGGTCAGGCCGGCGACAATATCGGATGCCTCCTCCGCGGCACGAAGAAGGAAGAAGTGGAACGCGGCCAGGTTCTCGCCAAGCCCGGTTCCATCACTCCCCATCACAAGTTCACGGCTGAAATCTACGTTCTGAGCAAAGATGAAGGCGGCCGTCACAGCCCGTTCTTCTCCAACTACAGACCGCAGTTCTACTTCCGGACAACCGACGTGACCGGCATCATTTCCCTGCCGGAAGGCGTCGAGATGGTCATGCCCGGCGACAACGTTTCCATCAAGGTGGAACTGATCGCCCCGATCGCAATGGAAAAGACCCAGCGCTTCGCGATTCGCGAAGGCGGCCGCACCGTTGCTTCCGGACGTGTTGTCGAGATCGTCGAGTAAGACGTTATCGGTTCTTTCATGCCACACTCCGACAGGAAAATTCTGCCGGAGTTTGGCTTTTCAAAAGCAGGTCCCCGGAAGGGGGCCGCAAGGTGAAAAAACATGCGTGAAATTATTACATTGGAATGCACCGAGTGCAAACGCAGAAATTACATGAGCACCAAGGAGAAAAGAAATACTCCCGGGCGCATCGAAAAAAAGAAGTTCTGCAAGTTTGACCGGAAGCATACGATTCATAAGGAAACCAAGTAAGGTTTCCCGCGGTTGTTCCGGATTTCCGGAACGCAACGCAGGGGTGTAGCTCAGTTGGCAGAGCGGCGGTCTCCAAAACCGCAGGTCGAGAGTTCGAGCCTCCCCGCCCCTGCCATTTATCCTTCCCGGTCGAAGGATGAATGCGCGATGAAAACAGGACCGGGAAAGGAAATGCCGGAATGGGCACAATGATAGATAAAATCAGATCCTTCTTCCTCGATACGATGGAAGAAATGAACAAGTGCAGCTGGCCGACCCGTGATCAGCTTTTCGAATCCACCATTCTTGTGATCGTGGCTCTGATTCTGTCAACGGCCTACCTCGCCGGCATCGACCAGATCCTTTTCAGAACTGTCAGGTTCCTTACTACATTTTAAAAGCGGATGCAAGGGATATTTCCATAAAGTTGTGGCAGAATAAATCAATTTCAGGAGCTTGGAATCAATATGGACAACAGCGAAGGACAGTGGTACATCCTTAATACGCTTACCCAGCACGAAAAGGGCGTGCGGGACAATATTCAGCGTCAGATCAACTTGAACGATCCTTCCATTCCTGTTTTTGAAGTCCAGTATCCCATGGAAAAAGTCATGGAAGTCAAGAACGGCGTCCGCCGCCCGACGGAACGGAAATACTTCCCCGGTTATGTCTTCGTCCGCATGAAGCTCTATGATGAAGACAATAAGGTCATTGAAAGCGTCTGGCACTATATTCACGGAATCAAGGGCGTTTCCAAGATCGGCGGAACCATGACTCAGGATGAAGTCAAACAGTGGATTTCCAACGGTACCGCGGAAGAAGAAGCTCCCCAGCAGGCCCCGCGCCTTCAGTACAATGTCGGCGACCATGTCGAGATTGTCGACGGTCCCTTCACCGGTTTCAAGGGAGTGGTTCTCGAAATCGACGCGGAACGCGGTTTCCTGAAAGTGGAGATTATGGTTTTTGCCCGTCCGACTCCGATGGAACTGGAGTTCTGGCAGGTTGAGAAATCAGTGGATTGAGTTTGAAGAAAAGTGAGTCGCAGCAGGCCGGAGTAAGGTTTTCCGCCGAAGTCCGGTAGACTTGTTTACATACAATACGACGTCGCGATGTGGGAGAAATCCTGCTTTTCGAACCACATCGGCGAGGTATGGAGGAACAAATGGCGAAAAAGGTAACAGCGGAGATTCGTTTGCAGATTCCCGCGGGCGCTGCCAATCCGGCGCCCCCAGTCGGTCCTGCCCTTGGTCAGGCCGGCGTGAACATCATGGAATTCTGCAAGCAATTCAACGCAGCAACGCAGTCGCAGGCCGGGTTGGTGATCCCGGTTGTGATTACCGTTTACCAGGATCGTTCTTTCACCTTCATCACGAAATCTCCGCCGGCTCCTGTTCTCATTAAGAAGCTGGCGAATCTGGCGAGCGGTTCCAAGAACCCCGGACGCGAAAGCGCCGGGAAAATCACCCGCTCTCAGATTAAGCAGATCGTCCAGATGAAGAAGAACGACATCAACGCCCGCAGTGAGGCCGCCGCGATGAAGATCATCGAAGGAACAGCCCGCAGCATGGGAATTGAGGTGGTGGATGGGTAAGAAAAGTAAACTGTACAGGGCCCAGCTGGCTAAGGTCGACAGGACCGTTCAGCTCACGCTGAAGGATGCCGTCGCTCTTCTCAAGGAGCTCCCGCAGCCCAAGTTCAACCAGACGGTCGAACTTTCCTTCAAGCTCGGAGTCGATCCGAAGCAGACGGACCAGACCGTTCGCGGCGCTCTCCCCCTTCCGAAAGGAACGGGCAAGGTCGTGAAAGTCTGTGTGATTTCAGACAATGTGGACTTGCGTAAAGAAGCTGCTGATGCCGGCGCCGACAATGTCGGGTTCGAAGACATCATCGGCAAGATCAAGGAAGGCTGGCTCGACTTTGACGTCCTGATTGCCTCTCCCTCCGCAATGTCCCAGGTCCGTACCCTCGGTCGTCAACTCGGTCCCAAAGGACTGATGCCGAACCCGAAGACGGGCACCGTCACCGAAAAGATCGGCAATGCGGTTGCTGAAGCCAAAGCAGGTCGTGTCGAATTCAGAGCGGACAAGGGAGCCTGTGTTCAGGTTCCGGTCGGAAAGGTTTCCTTCAGCGCGGAGGATCTTGTGGTGAACTGTGAAGCCCTGATCAAGGCGCTTCTCAAGGCGAAGCCCGCTTCCGCAAAGGGAGTATACTTCCTCAGCTGCACGATTTCCGCGACGATGACTCCGGGAATCAAAATCGATCCGCGCACCATTGTCACGAAGGAGTAAGTCATGAGTACAGAAAAAAGCAGAAGATCTGAAAAGATCCAGATGTTTGATGACGTTGCCCGTCTCATCGTCGGGGCGCAATTCGTGTATTTCGTGACCTACAAGGGACTGAAGAACAAGGAACTGAACGCTTTCCGCGATCTTCTCGCGAAGAACGAAGCCCAGTGCCATATTCTGAAGAACCGCCTGGTTCGCAAGGTTGCCGAGGCGAACGGCATGTCGGCTCTTGCCGGCACGAAGCTGACCGGAGACACCGCTGTCATTATCGGCGGCGATGCCGGACAGGTTGCCAAGACGATCGAAGAGTTCATGAAGACCACCAAAGGAATTCTGGCTCCGAAAGCCGGATATTATGAAGGTGCGATGCTCAGTGACAAAGATGTCCTTGCGATCGCCGGCCTTCCCTCCAAGGATGCCCTCAGAGCTCAGCTGCTCGGCCTGCTCAATGCGGTTCCGACCGGTCTGGTCCGGGTTCTCAATGCGAAGGTTGAGAGCATTGTGAACGTCATCAACGCATACAAAAACAAGCTTGAAGAAAAAGCCTGATCAATCGAAATTGAACATAAACACGGAGGTCTATTGAAATGACTGAACAAGCTAAGGTTGAAGTTTCGCAGGAGATGGAGCAGTTCATTTCCTATGTGGAAAAACTCTCTGTCCTGGAGCTTTCCAAACTTGTGAAAGCCCTCGAGGAAAGACTCGGCGTCAGCGCGGCCGCTCCGGTCGCGGTGG
>CAYWZD010000237.1:0-3024 GCA_964462755.1 uncultured Victivallales bacterium
GTTCCGGCTGCGGTGAATCCGAGATTTTGTCAATCTGGTTGGATAGAAACTCCGAAAGCGCGAAAACCGCACCGTTTTCTCCGGCGTTTCCGATTCCCTGATAGGCCGCAATGATCCGGAACAGAAGGGTTTCATCCTGTTCCGAAATGGTAAGGACCCTTTTTTTCAGAACATCGAGTTTTTCCACCCCGGGTCCGGACAGATCGAACGTGACAATCAGCATTTCACATACCTTCTCCCCCGGACGAACCGTTGCGTTTGAGTGCACCTGAAACGGAAAGATCATCAGTGCGTTTCCCGGCACCAGACGGAAGACCTGTCCGTCGAGATAAGTCGTGTTTTTCCCGTTCAATGGAATTTTCAGGACATGGCGGGAATGGCACTTTTTGCCTTCACGCACGAGATTGTGCGTCGTCACCCATGAAATCACTTCGGTCGGAACGCAGGGCAGGGACGCATTCATCCCATTGGAATAATAATCGCGCACATACTTGTGCCCCCTTGAAATTCCAGCGGATTTCAACTTCAGATCGATGCACGATTTTGATATAAAAGTGTCTTTTTTTACCATTTTATTTTCTCCCTGCCGAAGTATAATATCACTGCTCAGAAAAAAAGCAAACATAAAATCAGGAGGTTGCTCCATGTTTCGGATTTTCACAAAAGACCTGCTTGCGGCGGAAATCTTTGTTACTCTTGCGAAGAAAATGACAGGGACCTCTCCAACTTTCACCGACGATCCGGAGACAAAGGAGGATCTCGTTGTGCTCGGAAGCGACGCGTCGAATTCCTTCACGGCGAAACTTGTTCTGGAAAAACGCCTGAATTTTCCGAAAATCCGGACCGGTTCGGACGATTATTTCATGCAGTCGCTCGAAGAGAACGGACGCACGATCCTGATCCTTGGCGGCGGACGTCCCCGCGCCCTGCTGTATGCTGTTTACGCATTTTTCGAGTCGAAAGGCTGTGCATATTTCTGGGATGGCGATGTGATCCCGCATGCCGCCTCGCTCGATATTTCCGGATATTCCGTATTCGAAAGTCCGCGCTTCGAACACCGCGGACTGCGATATTTCGCCCACCGGAGCCTTCACCGTTTTCAGGCGGAACATTGGACCCTTGACGACTGGAAAAAGGAAATCGACTGGATTCTCAAGAAACGTCTCAATCTCTTCATGCTCCGGATCGGCCTCGACGATCTGTTCCAGAAGGCGTTTCCGGACATTGTTCCCTATCCGGAGGACGGGACGCCATGCCATCCGGAATTTGAACGGAGTTATAACGACCGTACGCATTTCTGGAGTCTTGAGGAACGCGGGAAACTCCGGAAGAAACTTCTTGCTTATGCCTTCGAGCGGGACCTGATCCATCCGGAGGACACCGGCACGATTTCGCACTGGTACTCCCATGCGCCCGATGCGTTCGTCGATACGGTCAGACCTTCCTTCGTGCCGCAGAACAGCGGAGCGCATACGGGCAAGAACATGCTGGTATGGGACATCCGGGAAGATGAAAACCTGGACAACTATTTCAAGCTGACGCAGGCGCATATCGACAACTACGGCAGTTCGCAGATGTTTCATACGATCGGACTGGCGGAACGCGATGTTTCGGAGGACAAGCGGATCAACCATCTCTGGAAGCTTTTCGCCTATCGCCGGATTGTGGAGCGCCTCCGCAAAAACTATCCGAATTCCCCCCTGCTGATCGCAAGCTGGGATATTGTCAACAATCATTGGACCTCCGACCAAATGCACGAACTGCTGGACATGCTCGATCCCGCGAATACGATTCTCTTCGACTACACCAGCGACGGCGACAACGAAGTCAACTATTTCATGAACTGGGGTGTCTACGGAAAGTTTCCGTGGATTTTCGGAATTTTCCAGGCGTTTGAATCCGGAAACGACCTCCGCGGGAATTATGCCGTCATCAAACGCCGCCTCGCCCTTGCCGCGGACGATCCGTTCTGCAAAGGGATGGTCATCTGGCCGGAGAATTCGCACGGCGACACGCTGATGTACGAGTATTTCGCCGCGAATGCGTGGCGTCCGGATTTCATGGATATTCACGATTTCCTTCCGCGTTTTTGCGCAGGGCGCTATCCCGGCCGGGAGAAGGAGATGCTCGGACTCTGGAAAAGTTTCCTCCCCGCGATCGAATGCGGCTACTGGAACTTCCATCAGTTCTACGGAGAGTCTTTTGCCCATCTGAATGCAGCCGGGCCGGATACGGTTTCGTTCAAAAGAGCTTCCGCAATGAAATTGGAGGCGGATCGTTTGCGTCCCTGTCTGAAAAGTTGTGGTCCGGCCCTCGGAAAACTGGCGGAGACCGATCTTTCCGACGCCATGATCCGGCGCGATGCGATCGATCTGGCCCGCACCGCCGCCGCAAGACTTTTCCAGTATCTCTACAACACGCTTCCGGGATATGTTCTGGAAAAGAAGGAGTGCTCCGGTGTCGTCGAACTTATGCGCGGACTTCTCTTTGCCATGACGGATGTTCTGGCGGCCAGCCCTGAATTTTCCCTGAATCACTCTCTGGCCGATCTCAGGAAAGCCGGACACGTCAATCCGATTTTCGAACATACCTTGAAGTGCAATGCCGAAAACGGATATTGCCGGAGTTTCATCTATGAACTTTGCGAAGCCTGTTACAAACCCGAATTCGAGGCCTTCGTCAGGTTCCTTGAAACAGGGGTCCGCGACGAAGCTGAAATCAAACGGGTCCAGGATGCCTTCTATGCCGATCCTCTTGAGAAATACCGTCCGGATTGTGCCAAGGCTTCCGCGGCGCTTCCGGGAACATTTGCCCGTCTGGCGGAACTTGCGGAAAAGGCGGAGGCTTATTCCTGATTCACGGGATTGTTCTTCTGGCAGGTTGAGTTATATTGAACATGGATATTTTCAGTAATCGAATTCCAAGCTCAAATATGGAGGTACGAATGGCAACTTCAAGAAAATTTGGTACGGCAATGGACCGAATGAAGGAATCCGTTGTCCGGTCTCCGGAAAGCCGCAGAAC
>CAYWZD010000237.1:3124-6439 GCA_964462755.1 uncultured Victivallales bacterium
CGGCAATGGACCGAATGAAGGAATCCGTTGTCCGGTCTCCGGAAAGCCGCAGAACTTTCACTCTTACGGAACTTCTCATCGTGATCGCCATCATTGCTATTCTGGCCTCCATGCTGTTGCCGGCATTGCAGAAGGCGAGGGAAATGGGATACCGGAGCGTCTGCCTGAATAATTTGAAACAGATCGGACTGGCGGAGGCGATGTACGCCCAGGATTATGCCGGATTTGTCATGGTTCAGCAGGCCGCGCCCAACGACACCTGGCATAGTGTGCTTCGCGGAGTGTATTTCACAAATTATAACATTCTGCTTTGTCCCAGACAGAATCCCGTGAAGTGGAAAACCACCACCAACTACGTATATAAAACATACGGAATGAACGCAACCTGGAATGACGATTATTCGGGGCCGAAGAATAATCGCAATTATCGTCGCGTTTACAAAATAAAGGATTCCGCCAGTTATTCGCTCATTGCCGATACCGTTCAGGTCAGCACGCTCGAACAGTGGTACATGTATTATCCCTATGACATCAGCAGTTTTAGCGGAGGCGTTCATTTGCGGCATCAGGGAAACGCCGACATCCTTTTTGTGGACGGCCATGCGGGAGCGATCGACCGTATCAGTCTGTCCAAATACAAAATCACCAAGTGGATAGAAGCAAACTATGTCTCGCACGAATAAAAAAAGGATAATTCCCATGATAACAGACAGCGCCGTTCAAGGAATGCCGGGTTTCTTCAGGAGGAATCCATGCAGGAGTTTTCTGGTGCTATTCCTCCTGGGGATGTCGTGGTGCCTTCCGGGAAACTCTTTCTCGCTGCAGGCTGGAGACCAACAGGATTTTTACAACCATCTCCCGGAAGCCTGGAATTCGCAGCTGATCTGCCGGCGTCCGTTCTGGTTCATGCACTTGTTTCGAGCCGGGGACAGTGCGAGGAACCGGGCGGATCAGCAATTCGGTTTTTACAGCGAGGATATCATACAGTCTTTCCAGGTGGGGGAAGAGATATTCGATGAAAAAGAACGTCCCGCCATTTTGAAAAAGATGGAAAAAATCAAAGCGAACCCGGTGGTTCTGGGGGAGTATGGTTTCGTATCCCGCAACGGAGGTTATGGGAAACTCGGAATATCCGCCAGTCGGGCATTCATCCCGGATAAGCAGAAGTATGAAGCATTCAAAAAAGACTTCAACGGAAGATTCCTTGGCGCCCAGGTGGCCGAATGGGGGGATCATCTGCTGAAGAACGGATGGAAGGATTCCCCGCCGGCTACGAAGCAGGAGGCGGTCTCCAGACTGAAACAGTTCTATAAGACCGGGATTGCCGATTTCGCCTATGGAGATATTGTTTCCGTGTTGGGATACCGCTTGTTCTACCACCATTCCTTTGACTGGGGGGCTTCCTTCTGCATGGCGGAAGTCGGGGAGAACATTCCCGCCTCGCAAGTGGAGATCGCATTCATCCGCGGCGCGGCCCGGCAATATGGGAAACCGTGGGGAATATGGGCGGCGGACTGCTATTATCCGAAGGGAAAATTCTCCAATCGTTATTATCATACCACTGCCGGATGGTATGGGCCCGGCAAGGAGCTTGATCCCAAATTCTATGCGCCGGAAAAAGGCCATACGGAATCCCTGGAACGCCGGTTTCAATATGTCGGGTTCATGTCCGGTTCCAATGTGAACCGTATCGAATGCGTAGGGTTCGGCGGGTATTACAAGGACGACAACCGGGACGGGGTTCTGGAGCGGTCGCCATGGGCGGATCTGGCCTTGGAAATGATTGATTTCGGACGCCGCCACAGTGTCGATCGCGGAATTACCGTCACTCCGGTCGGGGTCATGGTCGAGTGGGCGCACGGCTGGTCCCCGTCCGGATGCACTCCGCACAAGATCTGGGGATACATCAATTTCCAGCCTTGCGACAGGATGATGGATGAAATCTTCAATATGTTTTTCCCGTGGAATCCGGCTCATGAATTCAACGTCAATCCCGCTTTCAGCACGGAGAAGGCGTATCTGGTCAATAATGACTTCGGCGATGTGGTCGATGTCATCGCTGAGAATGCGCCGCCGCGTATTTTGAACAGCTATCCGTTTCTGGTGCTGGCAGGGGATGTCCGGGTGCGGGGAGACCTGGAAAAACGGTTGGAAAATTACCTCGAAAACGGCGGTCGGGTTCTGGCCGCCGCCACTCAGCTGACACATGCCGGGAAGACGTTGGGAATCCGTACATCCGGCAGTCTGGAAGTGGATGCCGGACGGATTGTCGCCGAGCATGGCGATCCAATTGAGGAGACCTCTTTTTCCGTGGAACGGATCGCTTCGGGACAGGAGGAAACGATTGTTTACCGGACCGCTGCCGGACAACCGGTCATGATTGCGAAGAAGATCGGGAAGGGAACCCTGTATGTTTCTCTGATCCCGTGGATGCTGAATAAAAAAGGACATGTGATGCGGCACATCGGCCGTTTCATAGAGGAAAAGTTGAAACCCATGCTGCCGTTCCGCCTGACGGTTTCGCCCGATGCCCTTGAAGTGATTTATAATAAAAATGCGACCGGCTGGGTGCTTACACTGGTCAATAATGACGGGATTGACAAACTGGAATCGTCCGCCCCTCCGGCGATTGACTTTAAAAAAACGAGAAAGGTGAAAATCACCTATCACGGAACCCCGCTGGCGATTCGTGAATGGCTTGGAAATCGTTCAATCTGCTGGAAACAGAACCGGGATCAGGCCGAAGTCCAGGAAATTGAGGTTCCGCCGGGAGAAATCAAGATCGTGGAATTTATCTGTGAGACTTTGCCGGGTTTGAAAAAATGAGATGCGGCGTTGCCTTGATCTCCGTGGATACAACAACGGGAATCGAACAGGACGGATGCGGAATATCGTTTCCCCTCAAGGCAGACAATTCATGGAATCAACGATGAACTGTGGGGATATTCGAGTTTTGCTGTCGGAAATCCCCAGTCCCTGATTTTTTGCACATAGTCTTTCAAACGCTCCGGCGGAAGTTCCGGGGTGCGCGAAAGGAGCCAGAGATAATCCTTGGATGATGAAGTCACGATCGCGACGGAATAATCCGGCTCGAGATAGATGATTTTGTAGTCTCCGTAGAACGGCCAGAAAAAGCAGACCCGCAACTCTCCGATGTCAGCCCGGTCCTTGAATTTGGCGACCCCTTGAATGGAATGTTTTTTTCCGTCGCGGAATCCGGTGTTCACAACATTGATTTTTCCGTCCGGACGCAAGGAGTAATACTAATTCGCCTTCAAACATAGATCATCCAGTCAAAAAGAGAGAATAATTTGA
>CAYWZD010000238.1:0-6426 GCA_964462755.1 uncultured Victivallales bacterium
TTACAGGTCTTCCTCGACCTTGTTCTGCGCCTGGAACTTGGCGATGATCTCGTTTGCAACCACCGGAGTCACGACCTCATACCGGGCAAATTCCATTTCAAAGGACCCGCGTCCCTGGGTGATGGAGCGCAATTCCGTTGCGAATTTGAGCATTTCGGCATGGGGGACTTCCGCCGTGATGACCTGAAGGCCTTCCGACATTTCCATCCCGAGAATGCGTCCGCGTTTGTGGTTGAGACAGCCGGAAATGTCGCCGGTAAAGGAGTCCGGAACCATGATCCGGGCGGTGATGATGGGTTCCATCAGAACCGGTTTTGCTTTTGCCATTGCGTCGCGGAAAGCCATGCGCGACGCTATCTTGAACGCCATTTCGGAGGAGTCGACGTCGTGGAATTTGCCGTCATAGACAGTGACCTTCATTTTCTCGACGACGCATCCGGCGAGGGGACCGCGTTCCATCGCCTCGAGAACGCCCTTTTCGACCGCAGGGATGAAGTTTCTGGGAATGGAGCCGCCGACGATCGCGTTGACGAACTCGTATCCGGCCTCGTTGGGATCGACCTTCAGATAGACTTCCGCGAACTGGCCGTGTCCGCCGGACTGTTTTTTATGCCGGTAATGGCCTTCGCCGTGGCTGGTGACGGTTTCGCGATAGGGAATCTTCGGAATGCTGAGAATCACATCGACCTTCGACAATTCCTTCAGGCGTTTGACCGCGTTGTTGATGTGCTGGTCGCCCATGCCCTTGAGAAGGGTCTGGTGGGTTTCCTTGTCGCGTTCGATGCGGAGGGTGGGATCGTTTTCGCACAGTTTATGAAGGCCTGTCATGATCTTGTCTTCTTCGCCGCTCTTCACCGCAGAGATCGCATACGCCATGACCGCGTTCGGGAAGTCCATGGGAGGCATTGCTTTGCCGTTCGCGGACGTGGCGATCGTATCTTCCGTCTTGGTGACTTTGAGTTTTGCCACGGCGCAGATACAGCCGGGCGAAACTTCATCCACCGGGGTCTGCGTCTTGCCGTTGACCAGCACGAGCTGTCCGATGTGTTCCTTGGTGCCGCTGGTGAGATTGATGACGTCGCTGTTGGATTTGAACGTGCCGGTCAGAACCCGGAAGAAGGCCATCTGTCCGATAAAGGGATCGGTGGTGCTCTTGAAGACGAACGCGGCGCCGTCTCCGCTTTCGGAAGGACGGATTTCCGTGCCGTCGGCGGATGTCCGGATCCGTTCGAGCGGATTCGGACAGAGGTTCGCGATGCCGTTCATGAGTTCTTCCACGCCGATGTCTTTTGCCGCGCTTCCGGCGAAGACGGGAACCAGTGCGCCGGACCGGATGGCATCATGAAGCCCGCGGGAGATTTCCTCTTCCGTCAGGGATTCGCCTTCCAGATAGCGCTCCATGAGCTTTTCATCGGATTCCACGGCGGTATCCATCAGCTGTGTGCGGTATTTCTCCACCATTTCCTTGTATTCGGCGGGCGGATTCTTTTCCGTAAGAATATTGATGACGCCGGAGAGGGCATTTTCCTTGCCGACGGGGATTGTCAGAGGAATGCAGACGGTCTTGCCATAGGTTTCCTGAAGCTGCTCGAGGACTTGATAGAAATCGGCCATTTCGCGGTCGAGCCGGTTGATGAAGAAGATGCGGGGAACTTTGAAGTCACTGGCGAATTTCCAGGCACGGGTGGTCCCGAATTCGATTCCCTGTGCGCCGTCGAGAACGATCAGGGCGGACCCGCTGGCACGGAAGGCGGAAATGACTTCCCCGACAAATTCACCGTAACCGGGAGTGTCCGTGAAAAAGAACTGGTTGTTTTTCCATGGACAGTTCAGATAGGCGGCATAGATGCTGGAACGTTTGTCCTGTTCGTCCGGGGTGAAGTCCGATACGCTGGTCTTGCTGTCGACACTCCCCAGTCGATCCACGGCCTTGGCTTTGAAAAGCATCAGATCACACAGCGAAGTTTTCCCTGTTCCGCTGTGTCCGGCTACAACGAAGTTTCTGATCCTGGGGGCTTCAAATTTCATCGTTCATCTCTCCCTTGTTCACTCAGTTGAAAAAAAAGAAACTCACTTCACATTCCGTTACTTATACTGTCTTTTCAGAAGATTTCAACCTTTTTTCGGGGCTTCGAACCAGCCTCGTTTTCTTAATTTTTCATGAAACACTTGAAATCGCCGGGGGGAGGATGTATAATATTATTTTGTGTCTGTTGCGTTTTTGTGTGTTTTGTGCGTAAAACGCGGAAAACAAAGTCGGAGTTTTTATTTTGATACCCGGATTTCTTCGGACGGGTCGGAAAATTTTTTTCTGAAAAAAACCTCTTCCCGCTCATTTTAAGCCCGTAAAAACCATTTCGGAAAGAGAATGGAAACTCCTCTTCAGATCCGGAAAATCGCCCCGATTTTACGTCCGAGAAGAATTCCCGCCGCCGCCAGGGTCGCCGCCATGAAAAGCATGGTCCAGACGCCGAACGCGCACGCCGTGACCGGGCCGGAACCCAGAATCTGCGAGAGCTCGAAAATCGCTCTTGTGATCGGGAAGAAGACCGCTTTCTGCGCCAGAATCAGGGAGTCGGACACCTCCAGCATGGAGAAGCTGAAGGCGAACAGTCCGCCCACGACCAGATTGGCCGTAATCAGCGGGAGCGTGATGCGCCGGAGGGTCAGGAGCGGACCCGCCCCCAGATTCCGGGCCGCGTTTTCCAGTTCGGCCGGGGTCTGCTCCAATCCCGAGGAAACCGAGCGGACCACGTAGGGAAGACGCCGGATCGCATAGGCCGCCGCCAGCAGAAGCAGAGGATTTTCCACCGGATTGAACAATTCCCGCGCCCAGTTGTATTTGACGCTCATCCCCAGAAATCCGAACGCAATCACGATTCCCGGCACCGCCAGCGGCGCCATCGCCAGAAGGTCGAGCAGGGAAGAACCCCGGAAACGCCACCGCACCGCGACCAGCGAGATCAGAAGTCCCGCCGCCAATGCAAAGAGCATCGCAAGCGACGAATATTTGAGGCTGTTGACTATGCTCGGAAGCACGATTTTATGGGACAGTGCGTTTTCAAAATGCATCAGAGTGACATGTTCCGGCAGGACCGTGCCGTACCAGTTGCGGGAAAAGGCTGTCAGGATCAGCGCGAGGTGCGGCAGAACCGCCAGAAACGTCACCAGAAGGAACGCTCCCGGCGCGATCAGCGCCATGAGTCCGCGCGCCCGGACGGCTCCGCTTGCTCCGCTTCCCTTGCCTGTCGTGGCGGCCGTGTCCGAGGCCAGCGCCAGACGTGAAAGCAGATACATCCCGAGCGCCAGGAACAGCATCACGATCACCAGCGTGTAGGGCAGGGGATTGGTTTCCAGTTCCGTGATCCCGTTGAAAATCTGAACGGATGTCGTCCGGGTGTAGCCGAACATCAGAGGCGTGCCCAATTCGGTAAAGCTCCAGATCAATACAATGCTGCCGCCGGCGAGGATTCCCGGTTTGAGCAGAGGCAGGGTGACATGCCGCAGGCGGTACCATTTGGAAGCACCGAGGTTTCCCGCCGCTTCATTCATTGCCGGATCGATGTTCCCCAGCGCGGTCACGAGATTCAGATACAGAATCGGATACAGATGCAGCGCCATGATGAGGCAGACGGACCAGAACCGTCCGTCGCCTCCCAGAAAATCCACCCGAGGGAGCCCCATATCGACAAAAATCGTATTGATTACTCCATAGTGTCCGAGAATCTGCTGGAATCCGAGGGCGCCCACGAACGGGGGCAGGATCATCGGGAGCATCATTGCCAGACTGCACAAGGATTTTCCGGTGAAGTCGTAACGGTCGAAAATCAGCGCCAGCGGCAGGGAAATCAGAAAGACCATCGCTGTCGTGACGACCGAGATGCAGAAGGAATTCCACAATCCGTGAAGATAAAGCTGGTTTTCGAAAACTTCCCGGATCAGGCTCCAGCGGAGTCCTTCCTCGATCACGGTGAAGACCGGCAGAATCAGAAACAGCAGAAAGAATGTCAGGAGAAACAGAAAGCAGAGGATTTTTGCGAATTTCATCATGGGTCATTTTCCCTGTCTGGCGAGTTCGGCCGCCTTCCGGTAGTTTTCACGGGCGGAGTCGCTCCAGCGGCGGCAGAGCGCGGCCACCTCGACCGCGCTGCGTTCCCGGGAGATGCGGAGTCCGGCGGCGGCTTCGGCCGCGTTGCGGTATTCGAACGGAAGACGGCAGAATTCACGGTAGGCCTCCGGGACTTTTTCCGGTCCGCCCGCGCGGATGATTTCCCGCCATGCGTCGCGGAGCTCGTCCTGAACATCCAGTGCAATGCACCGGATCAGCACGCGGATCATCGAAAAATAACGGCCGGTCCATTCGGGGTGATAGACGAAGGAGAGCCCCGCCTTGTAGGGATCGTAGTCCGGGTCCGACCGGAACGCCTTGTATTGTTCCTGATAAAGTTCCATCCGGACGGGGGAACGCCGGAGCGCGTATTTGACGGGGCCTCCGGGTGTATTGAGCTTGAAATCCAGCAATTTCTGACCGTCGAGTCCGATCATGAAATCGAGGAAAGCATGGGCCTGCTTGAGGTTCGGTGCGCCGCGCAGAAGCTGGATTGGGTCGGCGGATACAGCGGTTCCTCCTTCCGGCGGGACGTATTGGATGACCGGTTTCCCGTCGGTCTGGCAGGCGTTCCATTCCTGTTCGGTGAGACCGTAGAAGTCGATCGCCATTCCGACCGCGGCCGCACCGGAGGCGACGTCGCGCGTGACTTTCCCCGCACTGTCTGTGATGGACCGGGTGTTTGCCATGATCCGTTTGATGAGGTTGAGTCCGTTTGTCCACCCCTTGTCAAGCTGTTCCGGAGTCGGTTTCCGGACTCCCGGCGGAATCGCTTCATGCATTTCCTGCTGGAGAATGATCTCATAACATTTGTTGGCCGAACCCGATTTCGTGGGGTCGGCGGCGACGACCGTATTGAAGAATTCCGGCTTGCCTAGATCGCGCCAGCGTTTCGGCGGTTCGACGGAATAGTCTCCCTTGCTGATTCTGCCGTCGGGGAGCGGCGGTCGCGGCAGAATGGAATATTTCATGAGTTCGCGGAGACGGTCCTTGTTGTAACAGATCCCGAAACTGGCGAGGCAGACACCGTAATATTTGCCGTCCTTCTCATAAATCTGGTCGCCTCCGAAATTCCGGGGAATGGAAGAGGGGTGGAAAAATTCGGGATGGCGCTTCTGGAGTCCGCCGTCGACCGCGTAACCGCATTTTGCCTGACG
Source organism: uncultured Victivallales bacterium (assembly GCA_964462755.1). Taxonomy (GTDB): domain Bacteria; phylum Verrucomicrobiota; class Lentisphaeria; order Victivallales; family UBA1829; genus SIG94. The sequence continues at coordinate 5,266 of CAYWZD010000238.1, forward strand.
GGACTGGTCGTAGGTGCCGCCTCCCGCGAAGAGATCGACTCCGATTCCGACATCCGATTCCAGAAATTTCTTCCGCGCACGCTTCGCCTCGTCGTTGGCTTTGGGGTCCGAGAGAATCGACGGATTGGCGAAGGCCGAGGCGATATTGGCGTTCCACGGAGGATTCGACGGGTCGGACTCCCATGCATGGCGGAATTCCGCTTCGAAACGGTCGGCGATGTAGCGGACGATGTCCGAAGTCCCGCCGGGAGAACGCCAGTCGACCACCACGTTCCGGTTGAAGTGTTTTTTGTAGTATTCGCGGAATCCGCGTTCCAGCTCGAACTTCATCGGTTCCGAATGGGCGGTGATGATGACCACCGTGTCCGTATCGGTGAAGAATTCAGACAGCGAAGAGTCGTTCCTTCGGAGCAGAAACGGCAGAAGCAGCACCAGAAGCAGAAGAGAGACCGCCAGAATAATACGTGTTTTCATAAGAGGTATGCCTTGAGTTGCCTTCTTCCGTTCAGTCTTCGAGCAGGGAAATGTCATTGGGGGAAACGGTCAGGGAGCAGTGTGCGCCCGGCGCGAATTGCTCGAACGCGCTGGCCGTGACGTCCAGAATCGAGCCGTCCGCCGTCTTGAAACGAAGTTCCGAACGTTCGCCCAGAAACGTTCCGCTCACGAATTCGGCCGCGATGCCGTTTTCGGCCGCGACGGCATCTCCGCGCAGAATCGAAAGGGCTTCCGGACGGACCAGCGCCGTGTGTTCGCCGTCCGCGTTTTTGCCGGGCCGCGCGCAAAGATTTCCGATAGGGGACTCCATGCGGAGAAAGCCGTCCGAGACCCCATTGAGCCGGACCCGTATGAAATTGACACCGCCAAGGAAGGCTGCGGCGAAACGGTTGACGGGGCGTCGGTAGAGTTCGACCGGAGAACCGATCTGCTGAATGATCCCCTTGTCGAGAAGCGCGATACGGTCGCCCATGCTGAGGGCTTCGCGGCGGTCGTGCGTCACGTAAATGGCGGTCAGGGAGCGCTCATGACAGATCCGGCTGATCTCCAGACGCATCTCGTCTCGGAGCTTCGCATCGAGGTTGGAAAGCGGTTCGTCGAGAAGAAGGACACGGGGCGAGACCGCCACCGCGCGGGCCAGCGCCACCCGCTGCTGCTGTCCGCCGG
>CAYWZD010000239.1:0-6410 GCA_964462755.1 uncultured Victivallales bacterium
GACTTGAGCGCGCCGGACATCGTCGGGGCGCATCTGCTGAACGGCGGACGCTCCGCGCTGGACCGTTTGGCCGGAAGCAAATCCCTCTGGGAACAGCGCATCGCGATGGTCTCGACGATCGCCTTCATCCGGAAGGGAGAGTCCGCTGATACCTTTCGTCTGGCCGAACGATTCCTGACGCATCCGCACGACCTCATGCACAAGGCGACGGGGTGGATGCTCCGCGAAGTCGGAAAGAGGGATTGTGCGGCGTTGACGGAATTTCTTCTGAAACATCGGTTGTCCATGCCGCGCACCATGCTTCGCTACGCCATCGAGCGCTATCCCGAGGAACAGCGCCGGGAGTTCATGAAACGATGAAAAAGAAACTCAAACCAGAGGAGAAGCCGCCCCTGATGACGTCTCCCGTCGTCGCGGGGTTTCCGTCCCCGGCGGAGCAATACATCGAGATGCCGCTGGACCTGAATGAACTTCTGGTGGGCAAGCCTGCCGCTACATATTTTGTCCGTGCGGCGGGAGACTCCATGCTGGGCGCGGGCATCCGCCCCGGCGACATCCTTGTCGTTGACCGCAGTCTTGAGGCCGCGGACGGCTCCATCGTGATCGCCGCCGTGGACAATGAATTTACGGTCAAATATCTGCGCCGGGATGAAAACGGAATCCGGCTGGAGGCCGCGAACCGCAAATACAAACCGATCCTTTTTTCGGGCGACATGGAACTGCGTCTTTTTGGCGTGGTCACGGCGGTGATTCATCGCTTTGTGGAAATCCATTCCCCGAAAAAGAATTCTTGAAAATCACGAAGGAAATCAGGCGGAAAAATGATCGGGCTGATCGACGGCAACAACTTTTTTGCGAGCTGCGAACGCATTTTCGATCCGTCTCTGGAAGGGAAACCGCTTGCCGTGCTTTCGAACAACGACGGATGTGTCATTTCCCGTTCGAATGAATGCAAGGCGCTGGGGATTCCGATGGGCGCGGCTTACTTCGAAGTGAAAAACTGTCCGGGACTGATTTTCCGTTCCGGCAACTATGCGCTGTACGGCGATATTTCGCGACGGATCATCGCCATTCTCTGCGAGTTTTCGCCGGACGTGGAACAATATTCCATCGACGAGGCGTTCATCCATGTGAACCGTGCGTCCTGCACGGATTATTTCGAGCTCGGACAGAAGATACGTCAGACGATCCTTCGCTGGGTGGGCGTCCCGTGCGGCGTCGGGTTCGCTTCCAGCAAGACGCTGGCCAAGATTGCCAACCACATCGGGAAAAAACAGGCGTCCGGGGTGTTCGTGATGCCGGAAAATCCGGAAGTGGTGCTGTCGAAAGTCCCGGTGTCCGAAGTCTGGGGTGTGGGACGGCGTCTTGCCCCGAAACTGGAGCATCTCGGAATTCGTACAGCCGTACAGCTGGCGAATTCGGACGAGGCCGTCCTCCGGAAAAAGTTCAGCGTGATACTGGCGAAAACCATTCTGGAATTGCGCGGAGGCTCCGTGCTGGAGGAGGAAGATCCGGAGGAACTTTCGCAGAGCGTTTCGTGTTCGCGGTCGTTCGGGCGTCCCGTGATCGACCTTTCGGAACTTTCCGAAGCGGTTTCGCATTATATTGCCCGCGCCGCCGAGAAGTTGCGCGGGGAAGGACAGCGTGCGGCGGGCGTCAACGTCTATTTTCAATATTACCCTGAATATGAACCACGGAAGCGGGAAGGCGGGTTCACCGGCACGACCGTTGCCTTCGAAATCCCGACTTCCGCCACCTCGGAAATGATCCGCGCGGTTCTGCCGCGTCTGAAGGGGATTTTCCTGTCCGGACGCCGCTACAAAAAAGCGGGCGTGGTGTTTTTCGGGCTGGAACCTGTGACGGCGCACCAGCCCGACCTGTTTGCCGATGCCGGGCGCGGAGAACGTGCGGAACGGGCTTCGGCGGTGATGGATGCGATCAACCGGCGGTTCGGAAAAGGAACCGTCTTCAACCTTGCAGAGGGGATTCAGCGGCCGTGGACCATGAGGCGCGGTCATCTTTCCCCGAACTATACGACGAATTGGGACCATCTCCCGGAAGTGAAGTGATATGACGACTGAGAACAAGGATTTTCTGATCTGGAAAACCGCGCGGGAGAAAGTATTTCTCCACGACGGAAAAGAAGTGACGCCGCCTGTCGGGTGGTGTTTTGTGCCCTCCGGAGACCCCGGCCTGACGCGCCGCCTCAAAGCCGTCGGCGATTACTGGACATTGGTTCATCGCCGGAAAAACCGCGTGGAATCGCTCGGCCTCTGGACTTCCGCCGCGACGGTGGAGAAAATCCGCGCGGAACTTGAAGCGGAACGGTCCGATCCGGCGTATTTGAAGAAGCTGGAATCAGCCCGACGTTCGCGCGAGGTCAAACAAGCAAAATACGAGACGGAATTCCGGGAAGAAGTTTTGAAATTTCTGGCGTTTTCTCCTCGCTGGAGCGCTTTTGCGGCGAAGCTGGCGGAGGCGGTGACGATTCATGCCGTTCCCGTGGGAAGCGGCACGGTCGCGAGGACGGAACGGATTCCGGTGGAGCGCCGCGCCGAGGCTGCCGTGATCGCGTGGATGCGTCATCAGACGACTGCCTACGATCGTATGAGCATCGCCCGCATCCGGGGCGAACGGCGCGAAGTGAGACGGCGTCTGGCGGAACGTTCCCGGGAGGTGCTGGCGCAGTACCGATCCGGCGGAGAAGTCGACTTGTCGCAATGCCCATTGGCGAGGGCTCTGAAATGAAACGGATTCTGTTGATCGGCTGCTGCTGTGCGGGAAAAACGACGGCCGCGCTGGAACTCGGGCGTAAATTCAATTTTTCCGTGTATCATCTCGACAAACTCTGGTGGCTTCCCGGCTGGCAGGGGAAGAACCGGGAGAATTTCGACGCGGAACTGCGGCGGATTCTTCAGCTGGATTCCTGGATCATCGACGGTAATTTCATCCGGACCCTGCCGGAACGTCTGAAATATGCCGATACCGTGATCTTCCTGAAATATTCCCGGACCCGCTGTCTTTGGCGCGCGTTCAAACGTTTCCTTCAATATCGAGGGCGTTCCCGCGGTGACATGACGGAGGGCTGTCCGGAGCGTCTGGACGGCGAATTCATCCGTTTCATCTGGAATTACAACCGGGACATCCTGCCGCGCGTTCAGAACGCCTTGAATGAACAACCCGGGGTTCGCGTCCTGACTTTTACTTCTCCGGCGGAATTCCGCGTCTTCCTGACGGAAGCAACGGAACGGCCCGCAGATCATTAGACCGGGCATTTCTTTCCCCCGAATTCAACCGGTTATTTTTCGGTCATTTTCAGAAGCGAATTGATGCCGTTCGTTTGCAAAAAGCGGAAGCAGGCTGTATGTTGCCTGAAAAAGGGGGAACAACCGTATGAAAATACCGGGGTATGTCATGATTTCCGCCGCATTGCTGCTGGCGGGCGGATGCATTGCTCTTGCCGTCTATTTGAAACCGGAGGGGCGCTATCAATTCCAGGTATCCACTCCGTCCGGCGTCATGTGGGTGCTGGATACCCGCAGCGGGCAGCTCGTCGATTTGCGAAGTTCCGACTTCACGAGGCAGGGAACTCCGCTGAAAATATCTCCGGAACCAGTCCACTGAACGGGATGAGCCATGTCCAGCCTGATGATACATCATTTCCGGAAATGGATCGTTCCCGTCGGACTTTTGTCGGTTCTGCTGTTCGGCGGCCTGCTGTTTGTATGTTACGACGGTGGCAAGCCTGCCGTTTCGCTTGTCGAGGGAGAGAAGATTCGTCTTGCGGAACTGTCTCTCAGAAATGGACAAATGGAAGTTCGTTCTATCAATGGAAGTGAAAGCCATCAACCGGTATCGGTGCAAAGTTCCTTTCTGCTGAACTATGCCGGTCCATTGAAAATTACACAGAAGATTTCTCATGCGGGCAGACAATATACCGGAGTGTTTCGTGAGGATGTAAAAACTCCCGGATATGTTTTAAAACTGCCCCCCGGTGATGAAGTCCGTTATGAACTGATGGCGACACCGGTTTGGGAGATCGTCTCCGGAAATTCCTTTTTCCGGCATACCTCCGTCCAAAAGAAATATTTGAAAATATCGCTCCTGCAGGAATCCCGTATAACATGGGAAGGCACGGACGAAAAAAAAACGGAACCAGGATTGAACCATGTCAGCTTTTGAGTTGCATTTTTTCCGAAAAAGCTTCCTTGTGCCCGCACTTGTGATTTTTGCGGGGATGTTGAATACAGCCCATGCCGACTCCATCCGGGTGAATGATGTGGACTTTGTGTACCGCGCACCGGAAAAATACGATCCGGAGTCGCGGATCATCGTGGTGTTCGGCGGGTGCGACTGGACAGGCGACAAAACCCTGAAAAAATGTCGGTTCGATGCTCTGGCGGACAAACACGGAGCATTCCTTCTCTCCCCGAGCTTCAGAGGTCCGAAATACAGGGAACCGGAAGTGTGGTCGGGGAAATTTCTGAAGAGCGCGGTTGCCGAACTCGAGAAGAAATATAAGCTGAAGCCTCAGAAACTTCTGTTTTACGGCTTTGCAGAGGGCGGGGAGTGCGCGGCCCGGTTTTACTTCTGGATGCCGGAAAGGGTCCGGGCCTGGGGTGCGCATGACTGCACCGGGTATCCCGGCAAACCCATGCGGAACCCTTTCCCGGCGCTGATTACACGCGGCGACGGGAACCAGGGGCTTCAGGAGATCGAACAGCGTTTTATTGTCAGTTACCGGTTGGCCGGCGGTTCGCTTCTCCGGAAGACTTTTCCGGCGACCGGGCGCAACTGGAGTCCGGAGTCGCTGGAGTTGGCCCGGCTCTGGCTCGATGCCGTGCTGTCCGAGGAACGGGTGCAGGAATATGGCGAGGACGAAATGCTGCGGGTGGTTCCCGTCTCCCGGAAGAAGGATATTGAACCCGAATACCGGAATCCCTTCTACAACTCGAAAATCCGGGATTTGTGGCTGCGGTAATCCGTTTTCGGAGTATGCGAAGGAATGTTGAATTGAAAAATTCATCTTGCCTTTGACCTGAACCCGGTGTATATTACGGCCAGAGGGAATGAAGTTCTCCCCGGCATTGCGCCGAACCGCCAATCATGGCTGATGACTTCTGTTGAAAAAGAAGGCATCGGCTGTTTCGCCATGCCTCACATTGTGAGGTGGAAATGAAAATTCTTTTGCTGGCCGGAGTCGCCGGTTTTTTCGGAACGGTGCTTCGTTTCGGGGTTATGAGGTCCATCAATCATGCTTTGCCCGGTTTTCCGTGGGGGACGCTGACCGTGAACGTCGCGGGTGCGTTTCTGGCTGGATTCCTGTTCGTGCTCTGCCGTGCGAAATTCCAGCATTATGAGGCGTTTTTTCCGGTCCTGTTTGTCGGATTCCTGGGCGGATTCACCACCTTCAGCACCTTTGCTCTGGAAAGCGCCCGTTACTGCTACGATGCGCAATATGCAAAATTCCTGTGGAATGTTTTTTTTCAGAACAGTCTCGGGATTCTGGCCGCGGGGGGCGGACTTCTGCTCGCGCGGCTGTTCTTCGTCCGTTGAACGGCAATCCCGTGACAAAGTCCCGCAAAGGGATCGGATGATTTACGGGTGCCTGGGTTCCGTCCCCGCCGGGTTGAGCGTGCCGCGGTTCATGGGCGGTGCGTGGTATTTGCGGTAGTCGGCGGGGGAGATCCCGGTATGTTTCTTGAAGAACCGGGAGAAATAATACTCATTGCTGAATTTCAATGTCTCCGCCGTTTTACGCACCGTTCCTGAAGGCTGGAGCAAAAGGTCGCAGGCGCTTTTCAGCAGAAAGCGATGAAAGAAGCGTTTGGGTGAAACCCCGGTGTCCGCGGTGAATTTCCGGGTGAACGATTCGCGTCCGAGATGCATGACCGAAGCCATGTCGTCCACAGAGATACCCGCGTGACAGTTCCGCAGAATGAAATCGACCAGTTCCCTGTATGCGTTGAAGCGGGTCGAACCGTCCATTTCCTCCCGGCTCAGATTCTTCAGGCATTTTGCGACGATTCCATAGGCGAAAGCGTTCAATTCGATGGCGGATTTTGTCTCATCGGGCATTTTATAAATGGCTTGAATCCGTCTGGCGAATTTCGGCGCATGGAAGCAGAAAATCCGTTTGCAGTTCGAGAAGACATCGATTCCTGGCAGGAGCTCCAGACGGATCTGCAGAGAAATGAATTTCAGGTTTTCATTCAATTGCATGCAGGCGCAATGATAGGCGGGAATCACATAGACACAGTTTGCCCGGAAGGGCAGGAAGGAAGAATCGTCCGAAACGGAGTTGCGCTTGTCGTCCGGGTTTTCCAGGACGGTGAAAATACGGGTGACCGGCAAGGCGCTGCGGTCGCGCACCGGATAGGTGCCCCGTGCGAAGTGATGAACCGTCAGAT
>CAYWZD010000240.1:0-6408 GCA_964462755.1 uncultured Victivallales bacterium
CGGGCTGTCCGGAGGTCCGTGCCCATGCGGCCTACGTGGTGGACGTCCGCCGCGCAACCACCATCGCCGCGCCGTCCAAGGCGTTTGTCGTGACGGTCGAACACATCATGGCGGCTCTCCATGCGGCGAATGTCGATAACGCGTATGTGGAAATGGACAATGCCGAACCGCCGATCGCGGACGGCAGCGCAGGGCCTTACTTCAAGCTGATCCGGGAGGCCGGACTTCAGGAATTGGACGCGCCCGCCCGGTATTGGACAACCGACAAGCCTCTATATTATGAGAACCGCGACACGACACTGGTCGTGCTTCCCTCCGATGTGTTCAAGATTTCCTGCACGGTGGAATTCGGTGAAACGGCGCTCGGAACGCAGTTCCTTTCCCTGACGGTCACGCCCGAGACTTTCGAGCGGGAACTCGGCCCCTGCCGCACCTTCGCAGCCTATCGCGACCTGGCCCAGCTGATTGCCGCCGGTCTGGCGAAAGGCGGAAGTCTCGACAATGCGGTCATCCTTCACGAGGGCGCCATCATCAGCAACGAGGGGCTCCGCTTCCCGAACGAAATGGTCCGCCACAAAATGATGGACATGGTCGGCGACCTGTATCTGACCGGAAAACGGGTGCGCGCCCATGTGGTTGCGATCAAGCCCGGGCATCCCTCGAACGTGGAGACGGTGAAACGGATGCTGGCCTCCGAAAACACCGCAAAATAAAAAGCATTTATCAGAAAAAAATATAGGAATTTGAATCTTACTGAAGGAGATTTTATGACGACCGGAAAAATTATCGATGCAAACGCCTTGCGGAAAATCATCCCCTGCTGTCCATCCATGGTCCTGCTGGACAAGGTTTATCTGGAAAGCGAGACGCGGGCGATCGGGCAGAAGTGCGTCACCATGAACGATCTGGTTTTCCTCGGACATTTCCCGGGCCATCCGATTCTTCCCGGCGTGCTGGTGCTGGAAGCGGTCGCCCAGCTGGCGGAAGTCCTGCTCGGCGATAAGCTCAATCCGGGCGGAACGGGCGATTTCTACGTGAAGGAATTCCACCGGGTCAAGTTCCGCAAGCCCAACAATCCCGGCGACCGTCTTGTCATTGAACTGAATGTGACCTCCATGGGGTCGGACAGTGCCGCGTTCGATGCCGTGGTCACGAACAGTGCGGGCGTCGCATGTAACGCCCAGGGCACCGTGGCGGTCCGCCCGAAAGTCAAGGACGAGGCGCCGATCCTGACCTTCAACGAATTCGACAAGGGCGCCAACTGCATCATGAGCATCCCCGAGATCCAGTCCCTGATCCCGCACCGCTTCCCGTTCCTGCTCGTGGACTATGTCTGCAAGCTCGAAGGCAGCCACGTGACGGCGGTCAAGAACCTGACCCAGGGCGAGGCCATTTTCCGCACCTACAACGACGGCTATTCCGTGCTTATGGGCGCGGTCCAGTCGGAGATCGCCGCTCAGGCGGGCGCCATCTATATGCTCTCCAGCGAGGACAAGAAAGGCAAGATCGCCTATTTTATGGGCATTGAGAAGACCGAGATGTTTGCGCCGGTCCTTCCCGGACAGCAGCTCCGGATCGAGATCGACATGCCCGACACCAAGTCCAAATTCGGACGCGGAAACGGCGCGGTCTATGTCGGCGACAAGGTGGTTGCTGCGACCTCGATGCTGTTCGCGATCGTCGATCCCTGATTTTCCATACAAAAAATCGCCGGGAGAACGCGGTTCCTGATGAAAGGACCCTGTTGCTCCCGGCTTTTTTGTGCCCGAACCCGGGACGAGGGAATGGAAATTATGATCCGAAGACGCGGTATTTCATGTTCCTGATCTTTTCCTGAAGGGCGTGGACATCGACCTTGCGCGTGGACCCGGAACGGATCGCTTCTTCCGCCGCGCATCCCGCCGCTTCCCCGATCGCCATGCAGGTGCCGTTGATCCGGGAGGAGGAGTGCGCGACATGGTCCGCGGAGATGGGACGTCCGGTCACATACAGGTTGCCGATCGTGCGGGGCGTGATGCAGCGGTAGGGAATGCCGTAAGGCTGTTCGATATACCGGGAAATCCGGGTGTGAACGCCGTCCGGCGTGTGGATGTCGATTCCCCATATCCCGAGCGCGATTTCATCTTCGAACCGGCGGGAATGGATCACATCTTCTTCCGTAAGGACATAGTCGCCGAGAATCCGGCGCGTTTCCCGGCATCCGATCTGGGGCGCGTAATGGCTGATCCATGCATTTTCATAGCCTGGAATTTCCTTGCGGAAGAATTCGTTGAGAAGATATTCCGCCTGACGGATTCCTTCTTTGCGGGCTCGTGTCAAGTCTTCCTCCCGGGTGCAGTCGCAGTTCAGGATGTGGGGCATGTTGACCGCGATCTCGTTGGTTCCGCTGCCGTGCGGGACGAACTGGAACACGCTGTGGTCGATTGGAACGGGACGCAGCTTGCTCTGCCAGATCCGGCGGACTTCCATGTAGTCGGGCATTCGCGCAAGGTCGATTCCGCCGATCACAAACACCAGTGTCGCCGCCTGCGCTTTGCCGTCCGACGGACGCCCCTTCTCGAACGGACAGCCCGAAAAATATGCCAGATCGCCGTCGCCCGTGGCATCCACGAAGAGCTTCGCCTTCATTCCGGAAACGCCGTTTTTGTTCGCGACGACGGCATGGGTGATTTTACCGTTTGCCGTGACCGAACCGATCAGCTGGGTATAGAGATGGAGGTCGATTTTATAGAAGTCGATCAGGTCCATGAGAAAACCGGACAACGCCGCCGGAGTCATGTTGATGTTGCTTCCGCCGCCCTGTTCCAGCGCTTTGTCGCGCCGGAGCAGTTCATCGGCGAACGCGCGGGCGAATCCTCCGACCGCCACAACTCCCTTTCGGCTGTAGCCGGAGATCGAGCCGAGGCGTCCGTTGACGGGAATCCCGCCCGGCTCTCCGAAATATTCGATCATGCCGACCTTCAGGCCGGATTCCGAAGCGGCGGCCGCGGCGGCGATTCCGCCCATTCCGGACCCGGCCACCAGCAGGTCGTATTCATGAGGACAGGGAATATTCCGGAGGATGAAATCCATCTGCGTTACTCCTTTTCGTGAACGATGTTGTCTTTTCCCGCTGTCCGGTTGAAGCGCGGTTTCTCGAAACGGCTCAGAGACGAACGGGAAAGCTCGTATCCGGAGCTCAGCAGGTATTTTTCCATCAGGCTCATGTCCTTGCCGACGCGTTCGACCACGAGGCGATTGTCCGATTCGAACGCCTCTTTCCACGCCTGATACAGCGGGTTCAGCAGGGGCATCGCGTTCTTTCCGACTTCCGACGGATTCCGGGTCCGGAAGAGTTCCGCGGCGTAGTTGCCGATCTGATGCTCCCAGTTCCAGCAGACGCACCATTCGCCGCTGTTGAGGAAATCGCCCTTTTCGGGCTTGGACGGCTTTTCTCCCGGATGCGAACTGAGCTCGATATTCTTGTCCACTGCCAGATGATATTGTGCCATGGACTTTCCGGCTTCCGGACCGTAATAGTTCCGGCAGTAGATTCCGACGATGTCCTCCAGTTTTTCATCGGGATTCCAGAGCAGGCGCGCCAGCGCGAAGTGCGAGAGTCCCGCGGAATCCCAGGAAAGTTCGTAATCCTGAGGCGTGCGCCGAAGCCACTTGAAATATTCCTTTCCATACACATTTGCACCGTTCGGACCGTCCGGATTGGTTTCCGGGGTCGCGCCCAGAAGTCCGAGGCTCTTGTAATACTGAAGCTCCTTCTGAATCAGATACAGCGGCATCAGCGGGGTGTTGAAATTCGTGCTCATGTAATAATCGCGGATGATGATGTTCTTCGTCTTTTTCGACCATCCGACGAGATACTCGTTGATCAGTTTGTTGCGGGGGCACATCGGATCGTTGATCGCGTGGCGGCAGCACTTGTAGAGCGGGGCGAACGCGACCACCAGATTCGGATGGACCGGTGCGTCCGGCGGCGGCATCATCGAGAAGTGATAGGCGTAGACGGCCAGCTTGACGTCCGGATAGACTTTGTTGACCCGTTCGATCACCTGATTGGCGGCCTTGATATAGCGGGTGGAATAGGTGCGCGGGCGTTTCGAGCCGGGTTTCGGGAGATCGTTCGGGGAGTCGAGCTTGAGGTCGAGCGGATCGTCGCCCCAGCCGAATCCGTTGGTCCAGCTGTCGTTGTAGCCGAACGGAAGAACTTTGAGTTTCGGATACTGTTTCTTATAGGCGATCATCCGTTCCACAATGATGTCGATGACCTCTGGATTTCCGAGTGTGATTTGAGCCCCTTTCGAGGCGGCTGATCGTTTGCCGTTGAGCAGCGCGTAGTATTCGGGATGTTTTGCGAAATATTCCGACGGCGGAAGCCACTGATGGAAAGAGTGGCCGCCGACGCTGGACTGGAAGCCGTAAGGTTCCAGAGACCAACCCATATCCAGATAGCCGGAAAGACCCAGCCCGCGGAAGTTCATCAGGTTGCGGCCCATCCAGTCATGGAAGTCATTCTGCGGGTTTCGGTGCGTGGCGCCGGAAATGGAGAGTCCGCGGATCGGAAAGGCGGGTTTTTCCCAGTAGGGGACTTCCAGCGGAGCGACTTTTGAGACAGAATACGGAAATTCGAGCGCGGTCAGGGGACGCGGGGAAACGATTCCGAGCGTCTTTTCAAGGATCTTGTAGACGCCGTTCAGCACGCCTTTTCCCGAATAGGCGCAGAGAATATAGGAACGTTTGGTGTCTTTCGCGAGCAGAAACCCTTCCGGCCCGAGTTTTTCATAGCTCAATCCGGCATTTTTCATGGCCTCGTCCGCCTTGTCGCAAGTGCCGTCTCCGGCCACCCCGAGCTGGAGCGTGTAATAACCCCGGTTTCCGTCATAGTCGGTGAGCCCGAGAGCGGCCCGCATAAGGGCGCGGAACTCATTTTCGGCGCGGATCACGGGGGCCTCGTGCGAGAGCACCTTCAGCGCGACGCAGGGCTGTCCCTTCGCTACCGGGGAGAATGTCTCCGCGCCGGCAAGGACGGCTGCGGCGCAGAGGAGAATCGGGATGAGAAATGTTTTCATATTATGCTGACTCCATTCTCTTTTTTTTACTGACAGCCGCCGGTCCAGCGGTCGTCGGTGTTGCCCGAACCGAGCTGGAGATACGGATTGGCGGCATTCGCGCGAACCGCGTTTGCATGACCGTCCACATATGCAATGTTCACGGACCCGTTGTGAATCACGTCCGGGATTCCGTATCCGGCCGTGGACGGCATGGTGTAGTGAACGCGGTAATTGCCGTCGAATTTCGTGGAATTGAACCCGACTCTGGCGTCCATCGCCAGATAACAGCCTTGCGGACGGCGCAGCTGTGTGAGTTTCACCGGATTTGCGGAACGCCTCGGGTCGCCGGAGGGGAAGCCCATCAGAGAGCCGAGGAAGCTCCAGTTATACCCGTAGGCGATGGCGGTGAAGGCATAGGTTCCGGTGAGCGTGACTTTCTTCGTTTCAGGGTTCAGGGAAAGGAGCGTGTCGCAGAGGAAGACGTTCGGCGTCCTGATATAGTTGTTCGTGTAGAGATTCAACGCCCAGTTGGGAGAGGCGTAGGCGGGGAAGAAATCTTTGTTGTCCGTAATGTAGTTCGCCATAGCCAGCCCGATCTGCTTCTGGTTGCTGATGCACTTGATGGCATAGGCCTGCTGACGTGCCTTGTTCAAGGCAGGCAGCAGCATTCCCGCCAGAATCGCGATGATCGCGATCACAACGAGGAGTTCTATTAATGTAAAATTCCGTCCGGCGGCCACTCCGCGGCGGACGCGGGGTTCAAGACAAAGTTCTCTCTTTCTCATGACATTACCTCCATTCTTTTCTATTGATCATTTCCAGATACAGTGTTGCGGACCATCCATAATCATGAAACACCTGATGGAACGGGTGATATTTGCCGTCCGGGGAGACGCCTTTTCTTTCCAGCTGACGCGGATGCACCTCTTTGCGGTCGTCGTAGAACTCGAAGAAGGTGCCGCATTCCAGAAGCCATTTTTCCTCTTCGCGCAGGGTTTCCTGAACAATATTCCGGGCCAGATCATGATACCCGTAACGCTCCAGGCCGAGCGCGATCAGATAGTTGATGTTGACCCACACGGGGCCGCGCCACATGTCTTTCCTGTAGGCGGCGGTGTTGTTCCGGGCGATCGACGGCACCCGCAGCGGCGTCCCGAAAGTCTCCGGATCGGTCAGATGGCGCGCCATGCGGGCCGCCTGTTCCGGGGAGGGTGCGCCGCAGAGAAGGGGAAGGAAACCCGCGCTGGAAAGGATGTCCGTGCGGCGATGGTTCAGCACGTCATAATCCACGTAAAGCCCCGAGGCTTCGCTCCAGAGACGTTCGTTCATGAGCCGGCAGAGACGTTTGTGATGTCCGAGCCAG
>CAYWZD010000241.1:0-6403 GCA_964462755.1 uncultured Victivallales bacterium
TGATCGAACGCCTCGTCGTGATAAGCATAATGGCGATTCTGGCCGGAATGCTGCTGCCTGCCTTGAGCAAAGCAAAACAGATGGCGCTCAAGTCCAGCTGTTCCTCCAATCAGAAACAGATCGTGCTCGGAGCATTGTGTTATATGGATGACTACAAAGGCTATGGCGTGCATCCCGATCTTTTAATAAAAACTAACTCATTCAAGACGAAAGGCTGGTCCTCTACCCTGCTGGGACTTGGATATACTGGAGTAAAATCTGTTCCCGTTTATTCAGAAATGTCTATTAATTGCAACAAGCTCCCCCGTCAGGCAATCGCGGTTTTCCGCTGTCCGGCAATGTCTCCAATAGAATCTCCTGAAAATGATTCTGATCCGGACTCCACAACCTATGGATATGGAATGTTCTCGGGAACAGAACGAACAGATGAGGCTGGCCGTTTATGGGATGAATGCTGCTGGAACATATCGGATAGTATCCTCGGTGCTTATTTCATCAACAAGATCAAGACGCCATCCCAGATCGGCTATTTTGCCTGTTCCTGGCGGAATTCCCAAAGACGCCAATATGGCATAATTCTGCAGAGTAAGACCGACTACAATCGCAGTTACACCGGTGAAAATCTGGCAAATTTTGCAGGCTTTGCCATGGCACACAACCGGGGCGGCAATATCTCTATGGTCGATGGCAGTGTCCAATACTGGAGTCGCTCGGAATGCGGAAAAAACTTCAGTTCCGGGATCGGACAAGATCAGGCATTCATCTATTTCCCGTTTGTGGCATACAATAAATAATATTTGAAAGGAATCATATAATGCAACTCAATATCCATTCTCTCTGTCTGGCTCTATTGCAGGGATGCGCTTTCTCTGTCTCCGCTGTTTCGGCTCTGAATCCGCAGACTGCATGGCAGAACAATGCAAAACCTACCGCCTCAGAAACCCAGAATTTCATGCCCCGTTTTTCCGAAAACACGATTGTCTGCGGCAATAAAAATGTGCGCGCTCTTCCTTTCGGTAAAGTTGTCATCAGCAATGAAGGTAGTGACCTTCTGAGTTTTGAGCCTCACTTTGTTTATGAAAATGCTCGCGGTGTCGTGGACTGGCATACCTTCACGCAGGAATGCTGTTCGGTCCGGAAGATTGACGGCAAGATCGTCTGGGATCTGAAGAAAAAGCTGGATGGCAAACTATATACTGCGGCAGAACAGACCATGGAGATCACACCGGATGGACTGCTCAAGATTCATACACAGTTCAAGACGATTCCCGTTCCCGGCTGGACCCCAAGGAATCCCGTTGGAACCGCGTTTCTTATTGTTCCCATCGCCCGCGCCGAGAGAAAGGACATGATTTTCAACGAAAAACGTTACAAAATGAGTCCATCGGTACGCACCGTCTGTTACTCGGATAAGTTCACGGAATGTTCTTTTACCTATTACCCCGACCAGATCGCGGACACGGTCACTGTTTTTGCAAAGAAGCCTGAGCTGGGCAATGCGATCGCCTGTTTTCCGGTGTCGTCCATGAATATCTTCCGTACAGATCTGGTTATGAATCCACAAAACAGCATCACGCTGTTTTTCGACATCCGCAAAGGGGTTACGGTCGTCCAATCTCCAGATATGCAGGGCGGTATTGATTTCAAGGCGGTCGAGAATCTGGAACTCCCGGACTACAGTCACAAAAATCTGTTGCAGAACGGTTCCTTCGAACGCGGCAAAGAAGGATGGCGCGTCCGTTTTAACGGAAACTATTGGGAGGGCAAATGGGACTGGAACCCTTTTGAGGTTGTCTCCGGCGATGCCCGTTTCGGCAAATATGCTTTGCAGCTGGACGCGCTGTCGCATATGCAAGAGGATTACCGGCGTCTGACTTACAGTGTCAATCTTACTTCCAGTGTGATCGCCGCTGCTCCCGGATGCTATACGTTGAGTTTCTATGCCAAGGGGCCGGAGAACGTGCGTTCCATGGTCAGTCTCTGGATCCCGAAATACCTGAGCGGCAGTTCTTATACGTCTCTGACAAAAGAAACTATGAAGATGTTTCAGCTGACCTCGGAATGGAAACGCTACGAGTTTTCTTTCCAGATCCCGCAGTCTCAACCGGTGGAAGTTTGTATCAATGGTACCGTTTACGGAAAGGAACGGGGCAAGATACTCATGGACGCTATCCAGTTCGAAAAAGGCAGCAAAGCCACCGCATACGAAACCGTCCCGGCTGAGGGAAAACTCTGTACATCCGAGCAGGACAACTATATCTCCGCAGATTCCAAAATTCAAGGGGAATTAGAGATCACGACTGCAAAGCCGGAACAATCCGGCAACGCGGATATCCGTGTCAAAAATTTCTTCGACGAGGTTCTGCTGCAGAAAAGTTTTCCCTTCAAATCGGGGAAAGACTGCAAAGCGGTCCTCGCGCTGCCGTTGGATCAGCTGCCCGGACTGGGCATTTTCATGCTGCGCGCGGATTACACCCTCGCGGATGGCACCAAGGCGTTTGATCATCACCGTTATGCAAAAGTCAGATTCATGGATAATACTCATCGGAACAAGAACACCTTCGCGGTAGACTTTGCCTATCCGGAACGGAATTTTAATTACCATCAGATACTGAGCCGCTGGAAAAAAATGGGTGTTGGAGCCCGGTATCACCATCTGTCTTTTGAAAAAGCTCCGATGGAACAGGAACAGGATTATGGCATCTATCCCGGAAACTGTTTCATGGTGAGTTATCTGCGGGACAAGGACAACAATATCTGCGGGTTTGCCCTGATCGACAACAACAAGCCGGAGTCCTATCTCTCGCCGGATGATCATCGGATCCTGATCCGCGACTTCCATTATGATTCCGATGGGACCATTACCCCGGAATATCTGGAAAAATTCAAGGATGCCGTAAAAAAGATCGTATCGAAAAACAAGCATGTCCCGATGTGGTGCTTCGGCGGCGAATTCATCGCGCATCTACCCGGCAACTGGTGGGGAAAGAATCTGACGGAAAAAGATATTGCGCGCATGCACGCCATGCTTTTGAAGGCCTTTGCCGAAGGTGTCAGAGAGGCGAATCCGAAAGCGAAAGTCTTTCAGGACGATCCCTGCAATATGCGTCCGGAGGGTGGCTTGAAGGAAACGGATCTGCTGTTGGCGGAATGCAGTAAAATCGGTGTGAAATTTGACGTGATCGGGATTCATCCCTATCGTTTCAGTCCAGAGTCGCCGGACCTGGACAGTGATGCTGCACTGCTGTTCAAAATCATGGACAAGCACGGCTATACGAAGAGCAACGCCTTCTGGCCAGAAATGATGCTATGGGGACCATTCACCATTCCCCAGTGGGACGTGGAGTGTTCCAACTGGGGCGGAAATCCGAAATGCTGGCTCGGCGGCATCATTTCATACGATATGGGCTGGAACGAACGCAAAGCCGCTGCTTGGTACATGCGTTCCTGGCTGGTAGCCTTGAAATATCAGAAGCGTCTGCTCGGCGCGACTTCCGGGTTCGGCCACGGCATGGATCTGATACTGACACCGTGGGCATATCATCTGGTTCCAAATACCCTGAGCAATATTCTCGGCAATGCAGAGTTCAAGGCGGATATCCGTTTCGCTCCTTACATTCGGGCGTTTGTTTTTGAGGATGAACAGAAGCGTCCGATCGCTGCCGTATGGTGTCATCTGGACAAACTGGATAACGGACAGGTCAATGCGCCTATTGCCGAAGCGGATTTCGGGAATTGCATGGAGTCCATTCTTGACTTCATGAATACGGACCGCAGTTTCCGTGCAGGGGAATTCCAGTTCCCAGTATCCAGTTTCCCCATCTTTCTGCGGGGTAAACCGGGAACTTTGAAACAAATGACTGCCGCTCTGGAAAAAGCCCGGATCATTTCCGGCAGCCAAGGGGTCGCACCTTTGGAACTGCTGGCAAATCCTTATAGTGGCAGCGAGTTGGGTATCGCAGTGAGAAACCTGCTGTCGCGTCCCTTCTCCGGCACGATCAACAAACAGAAATTGGATATTCCGGCATTCGGTAAGACCGTTATTCCTATGACCGTTGACAAAAAGATCTCTGCGGACGCGATCACCCGTGTTCAACTGCCTTTGACCATCAAAGCTCAGGACGGAGCGGAGTATAAATACGACTTCGATCTGGAAACCTTAATGGCGAAGAAGATATCGGACAAGGCACTGTTCAATACGGTCGACTGGCTCCAGCTTCCGCAAGTATCCTTTATTCACGGCTGTTCCGCAAAATTCCGTATCGGCTGGAACTCCTTCGGGTTGTTTATCGAGGTCCAGACTCCGAACAAGTTCTTTACCCATATTGAGTATCCGAAAACCGGCTTGCGCCATAAAAACGACTGTCTGCAGATCTATTTTGATACCATGGCGAATGCCAAGATACGAGAGACAAAAGGATATGATGAGGATGATTACGAGTATGCTGTGTTTCCCAACAGCAAGGGTGATTCCTCCATTGTCTGGCGTATGCGCATGGTGGAAGAACAGCTGGGGCTTGCCACGCAGGCACCCAAGCCCGACACGGAGGCAACCACGATTCCGAGTTCGTTCCAGCATGAGAACGGTGTTTCCACGTATCGGGTCTTCTTCCCCGCCAATGATCTGCTGCCGATGAAGCTGCACAAGGGGACGGTATTCGGCTTGGGACTGCTGGTTCTGGATGCGGATCAGCCCGGCAAAGTTGTTCGTTTGGCAACCACCTCCTCTGACAATCAGGGCTGCTATAACAAACCACACCTTTGGCCGTCGGTTCTGCTGGTCGAATAATGGAACGGATTTGCCATGATTTTTGAATTATCGAAGAAAATGGAACTGAAAATTCCTGCTGGACTTGCTATCTGCGGCACTTACGCAAAAGATGCAAAGCAACGGCTGTTTCGGCTGTATCAAAATCGCCAGATGCGATGACATCACCGCCATCGGGTGTTGGAATTCCTGCATCAGCCGTTTAGTTATGAATAGGATCCGTTGTGCTGTTTACAGACGCAATATCCACATAATCAGGTGAAAGTAAATGTTGATTTTTCTGATACCGTTCCTTTTCGATTATGTGCTGGGAGGAATATTTTTCATCACCGGGTACAATCTGGCAAATGCCGGAGTCAATGCTGTCATCGTCGCGGCACCCATGATGATCTGGGGGGGATCTTATGTAATTCATGCGCCTCTCATCGGACGTCTCACCACGCGCAAAAATGCTAAAATTTTATTGCTGCTTTCCGGGGGGGGCACATGCGGTGTATCTATGCTGTTCCTGCTTTTCAGCAATCTCTGGCTGCATTTAGTCTGGATATGGCTCATGGGAATCGTTGCTGCAAGTTATTGCATTCCGTTTCAGATCTATTCGGATGATTCCTCTGCAAAGAAGGTTCTGCCCAACCGGACGGCAGCCTTTTACACCTTTTCATGGAGTATCGGGACAGCTGCCGGGGTTTTAGGATTCGGCTGTCTCGCCGGATGGATCGGATTTCTCATCAATGCACTGATCGGGTTGTTTATGCTTATAATCATCTGGTCTCACAAAAAAATGGCTTTAAAAGAAGAAAAATCGTATATCGCTGTACCAAAATCAAGATTACCCGACCGGATCTGCGCTGTCTGGTATTTTTGCGGATGTGCCGCCTTTGTGATGGCGGTTGTCTCATCGTTGCTGCCACTGCACGGGGTGCGTCTGCATTTCGGGCAGGCAGCCACAGGAGGCGCTTTGGCTGTGGTCCGTTTCATACAGGGGATTACCGCATTATCCATGTACTTCGCAGGCAAATGGCTTTTCGAACGGAAAGCGTTTCTATGGGCAGGCGGATTGGGAGCCACAGGATGTCTCTTTATGACAATTCCCAAGATCTATACCTTGTATGCCGGGTCTGTAATGTTCGGGATCTTTGCCGGGATGTTCTATTTTCTGATGGTCTTTCACGCGTTGTCAAACCAGGAAAAAAGTGCCCATCATGTCGGGATCAATGAAGTATTGCTTGGAGTGACAGGGATCATCGGTCCCCTGATCGGCGGTGTACTGGTGCATCTGATAAATACCAGTGGGACCTTTGTTTTATGCGCATTGCTGATCATAGGTTCCGTTGAGATCGCAATCTGTTTCGGCTGGAAAAAGGTTTTTTCGTATGTATTGTAAAAAGCTTTCCTGATATCAGTGAAGACAGTTAAAGAGTTATGCGAAGGACGGGATAAAAACTTGACAGGGTTGAGGAAAGTCGAGTGACTGGAAAAGACATCAAAACGGAGAATTTATAACATGAATGCCAATGCTTTTTGCTGATTTTTGAACTCAAAACAAAGATTTCGCAGAACCCATATGAATGCTGTTAAAATAAGGAGATGGTATGATAAAGTGAAGTGAGTAGCGGCATCTGCATTTTGGAGTAA
>CAYWZD010000242.1:0-6393 GCA_964462755.1 uncultured Victivallales bacterium
CCTTGATGATCACCCCGATGACCTTCGCCGTGAAGCCGCGCAGAGTCAGCGCGGCAGGATTGGGCACGTAACCAAGTTCGGCGGCGGTCTCGCGGATTTTGCGGACAGTCTCCTCTGAGGCTCCGATATTGACGGCAGTGCCGGAGAGCGCCCGCGACACAAGCGACGTCGAAATGCCCAGTTTTTCAGCGATGGTCTTCTGTGTAATCATTTTTCAATCTCACACGTTTGAGGTTCTTCTTTTCATATTATACACCGAAACTCCAGTTTGTCAATCTCAAACGTGTGAGATTTTTGATATTTTTCTCAAAATCCGAAGTTTCAGAAAGAAATTCAAGCAAGAAAGGACAAATTCACTCCTGGGGGATCAGAGGTCCGCCGTTCGCATAATAGGCTTCAGGCTCGAAGTCGGGAACGTCTTTCAGGGTCAGCCGGATAACAAACGGCAGGCGTAGGCTGGCGGGCAGACGCATTTCCAGCCGATGATAGTTGAACTCGGGCCGATGGGACTCCTCCACTTCGATCCGCTTTCCATTCGCCAGAATCTCCGCCGAAAGAACCGGATTCCGGAGACCGTGAAAGACGAGTCTGCCGGCATGCCGGGGATTCAGCACCCAGAAATATACATGATTGCCTTTTGCGGTCATGTGCCCCCAGTGAAACAGGAATGGAACGTGCATTTTTCCGCAAGCTCCGGCGCCGTAGAGAGCCTCTCCGTTGTGCTTGAGAAATTCCCCGATCTCTTGCAGACGTTTCCGGGCAGGCGCGGGAAAACGTCCGCTGCCGTCCGGTCCGACATTGAGCATATAGTTGGCGTTGTGCGCGACCAGACGCGCCATCACGTTCAGAAGTTCCCGCGTGCTGCGGTAGGCCTTGTCGTAGGGCTTGTATCCCCAGCTTTCGTTCATGGTGCCGATTCCCTCGGTCGGCCGTTCGAAGGGGACCTCCCCCGGAGACGCATTGTCGCCGAGAGAATCGTAGTCGCCCTTGCCGTTGCCGATGCGTCCGCTGACCAGACAGTCCGGCTGGAGTTTGTGCACCAGCGCGGAAAGAGCTTCACTCTGCTTCTCCGTAATTCTCACCGGCATGTCGAACCAGATGATCGACACTTCACCGTAATTGGTCAGGAGTTCGGTCAGCTGACACGTCACCTTGGTATCCAGATACTTCTGGAAAGCCTCCGGGGTTTTCACCGGAAAATCCCAGATATTGCCGGTGGCGCCCGCCTCATGCCAGTCAAGATCCTGCGAATAATAGAAGCCAAGCCGGATTCCATGCCGCGCGCAGCTTTCAGAAAGTTCCTTCATGACATCGCGGCCGAATTTCGTCATGTCCACGATATTGTACCGGTCATACTTCGAATGGAACATGGCGAAACCTTCGTGGTGTTTCGCCGTGACGACCATATATTTCATGCCCGCGTTTTTGGCGGCCAGCACCCACTCTTCGGCATCGAAATGTGAAGGATTGAAGCGGGCGGCGAACTTTTCATATTCCGCGACGCCGATCCGGTATTTGTGCATGATCCACTCCGACACCCAGGGAGTTTCCATATCCCGGTAATAGCCGCCCAGAGAAGAATATACGCCGAAATGGATGAACATTCCGAACCGGGCTTCCTTGAACCATTCGCCTTTCATGCGACAAAATTCCTTTCTTTATTCATCATTTGCCGGAGATGCGCCCCTGAAAAACAGGCGGACAGCAATTCCTTTCCCGTCCCAGGCCTTTCTCCATGGCATTCATCATCGGCAGCAGGACATCATTTCCGGAAACGGAACTCAAACAGGTAGAAATATATCCCGCTTTCGTCCATATTTCAACTTTCGGAATTGCTCTGAAAAAAGATTGCATCTATTATTCATATTTCCGGAGTTGGTTTATGAAAAAAAAACATTCTGCAATTCCGGAAAATTAAACTCTCCGCCAGTCATCGGACTAAGGCCGCATTGCAACTGCAAGGCAATCCTTCCACTTTTCCGGCAACCGTACATGGTGGAAATCCCCCCTCTGGTCAGCCGGCTTCCCTGACGGACGCGTTTCCGCCGCCTATGTTTTTACGCGGATAATTCAGCGAAAATCGAGGGTTTGCGCATTTGCATTTTCCCGGGGACGGGCTAAGTTCCGTTATGTTAGAATCGCATCAGCAATATGTCAGGATTTTGAAAGAAGCGAACATGGGAAAACAATATCTGGGGCACCTTCCGAAAAACGATCCGCTGTACGGTTATCTCCAATACGACATCCAGCCGCAGCTCACCGGGTTCCGGGATCACGTCACATACCGGGTTTTCAAATTGAACGGCTCCAACGCCGTCTATCTGTATGAAGAAAAATATTCTGGCGCAAAGGTAGTCGGAAAGTTCTTCCTCTCGCAGCAGGACCCCGATCCGGAAGCCGCCGGACGGAGACTCTCCCGGGAATGCCGCAATCTTCAGATGATGCGCAGCCTCGGGTTCGCCGGCTATCCACACTATATCGCGCGTCCGCTGGGATGCAACGCGTCCCTGAACCATCTGCTGGTTGTCGAATACTGCGACGGAGAACTGCTCAGCAGTCTCATTTCCCGCGCCATCCGGAACCATGACGACGGGTTGCTTTTCTACAAGCTGACGGCATTGGCTTATTTTCTGGCCTCTTTTCACAACCGGACCGCAAAAAACCTCCGCGTGGATTTCAATGAATCCGGACATTATATGGACAACCTGGCCGGACAGCTTCACGAAAAACAGACGATCGACTGGAATGAAACGGACGAATTCCACTGGCTCCGCGACCGCTGGAAGGAACAACCGAAAATGTGGGAGGACTGTCAGGTGCTCGTCCACGGCGACGCCACTCCGGAAAACTTCCTGTTCGGCAGTGAACTGAGCGTCATGTCCTTCGATCTCGAACGAGTGCAGTGGGCGGACCGGGTTTACGACGCGGGCCGCATCGCCGCGGAACTCCAGCACTTCTTCCTGCTCGAAACCGGAAACAAATATCTGGCGGAACCTTTCATCGGCCATTTCCTGTGGGAGTATGCCAGCCATTTCCCCGATCACGAACAGACCTTCCGGTCCATCACGGGACGCGTCCCCTTCTACATGGGAATCACGCTTCTGCGCATCGCCCGGAACTCGTGGCTGACCGGCGACTACAAACGCAAATTGGTTCAGGAGGCAAAAGAATGTCTGCGGAGGTGGTCATGAAATTTCAGGGACTGATTTTCGACGTCAACGGAACGCTGACGGATATTCTGACAAACGAATATGACGACAACCTCTACCGGACCCTGAGCAATTTTCTGGACTATCAAGGGATCACGATGAGGCCGGAGGAAATCCGCGACTCCTTTTTCGAGCTCAATAAACGCCAGAGACGGGAAAATGCGGAACCATTTCCCGAAATCGACGTCATTGCCATTTTCCGTGAAATGCTTGAAAGCAATGCTTCCGGCTCCGTCCGCTCCCTGTCGAGGGAGAAACAGCGGATGCTGCCGCACACGCTGGCGGAAGTATTCCGCGCCGCGTCCCGCTTCAAGCTGGAACTGTATCCGGATGTGCTGTCGGTGCTGACATCGTTGCGCCCGCTTTATCGGATGGGTGCCGTGTCCGACGGACAAAGTCTGTGGGCGTTTCCTGAACTCCGCTCCGTCGGCCTGACGGATTTTTTCGAGACGGTGATCGTTTCAAGCGATCTTGGCTACCGGAAGCCAGACCCCCGGATATTCGAACTGGCACTTTCGAAAATGGGACTGTCTCCGGCGGAAACCCTCTTCATCGGAAACGACATGTACCGCGATGTATTCGGCGCACACGAAACCGGCATGAAGACGGTGTTCTTCAGGTCCAATCAGGGAGAACAGCGGAGCATGGGCGCCGAAGCGGACTACATCATCTACAATTTCCGCGAACTTCCCGAAGCCATCCGTTTTCTGGAAAATCAGGCTGACCGATAATTTTTCCGCATCGTTCGCGGAAGTTTTGCAGGAATCTGTCCGTACACCTTGCATTAGAAAGCCACAATGCTATATTTCCATTGGTGGAGAACGAAATCATCAATGGTTTCATGAATCAAAACGGGGGTATTTTATGACGACTGAAAACGTGACCTCTAAAGAAACTTCAAAAGAAATCCAGAACGCAATTCCAAGTGAAATTTCAAGTAAAATTCCTGTCGGCACACCGGAAAAGAAGCGGGACCTTGTTTCTCTGATTCTCGGGATTCTGAGCCTTCTTCTCTGGCTGATTCCCCTGTTCGGCTTTCCCGTTTCCATTGTGGGCCTTGTCTTCGGGATCAGGAAAAAATACACCCCCGGGGTCATTCTGAATATCATCGGCTTGTGCTTGACCGTGGCCAATGCGGCCATCGGCGCCTATATGGGGGCTACCGGTCAACTCTAATTCCAGAAATAGGAAACAACGCCGTAAAACCCGGAGAAGCAGAGCCAAAACGGAACGAAGAGAGATCCCATAAGAAAAATATTTCTCTGTATGGAATGTATGAATATCGATGTTTCAGAATGCGTTTTCCGCTCCTGACTTCATCAGGTATGTTTTTGGAGGTGCGTTATGGGTGAGAAAACAGGCAAGGCGGCCGCAAGTCACGGTCAGGTTCAGGAAGGCTTCATCCAGGTCGCCGGAGGAAAAATCTGGTATAAAATGACGGGTTCGGACAAGCCGGGCATTCCGCTTCTGACAGTGCACGGCGGCCCCGGTGCGTCGCATGACTACCTTGAGCCTCTGGAAAAGCTGGCGGAGGAAAGGCCGGTGATCTTTTACGATCAGCTCGACTGCGGCAATTCCGACAAGCCGGACCGCGAAGAACTCTGGACGCTGGAACGTTATGCCGATGAAATCCATCAGATCCGTCTGGCTCTGAAGTTTGAAAAGATGTATATACTCGGTCAGTCATGGGGAGCCGCCCTTGCCTTTGAATATGCGCTGAAACACCGGGAAAATACGGCGGGACTGGTCCTTTCGGGACCGCTCCTGAGCGCCGCACGATGGGAAGCCGACCAAAGAAACTGGCTGACCGGGCTTTCCTCCGCCCGCCAGACAGCCATCCGCGACGGTGAAACTTCCGGAAATTTCGAGGAGGCTTCCTATCAGGATGCCATGGTGGGATATTACCGTCGGCACGTCTGCCGTCTGAACCCCTGGCCGGATTGCCTGAACCGTTCCTTCTCCAAACTCAACCCCCACCTGTATCAGTATATGTGGGGCCCCAGCGAGTTCACGATTACCGGCACATTGAAGTACTATGACCGGGTCGGAAGCCTGAAGGACATCGCCGCACCGGTTCTGTTCACTTGCGGCGCTTACGACGAGGCGTCCCCTGAAACCATCCGGGACTACCGGAAACAAATCCCCTGTTCGGAACTCCATGTGTTCAAAGGGGCGTCCCATGAGCATCATCTTGAAAAAACGGAGGAGTATCTCTCCGTCGTACGGGGATTCCTTTCCCGTGTCGATCAGGTTGAATGCCCCCGCATCACTTCACAACCGTAATTTCGGACAGTCGGTTTTCCGGAATGGGCGTCGCCTTCCCGCGCAGCAGATGCTCGCAGATGAGCGTTGCCTTTGCGGCGTTCTCAAGAACCTCAAGACGGTCGAACGCCTGAAGAAGAGAGCGTCCGAGAGTCATGGCTCCATGATTGGAAAAAATCAGGGAGTTGCAGTTTTCCGCCGCTTTCGCGGCTTTCTCCGCGAGGGCATCGGTTCCGAAGCTCTCGAATCCGATGCGTTCGATCTCTCCGAGCACGGCATAGGACTCGCAGAGGAGGCGGTTGGATATCCGGCATTCGGCGGCGGCAAACGCGCTCGCCGTAACCGGATGCGCATGAACAATGGCATTGATGTCGGGACGGCGGCGAAGAACGGCCAGATGCATTCCCGCCTCACAGGTGGCCTTGAATCCTTCCGAGAGCACGTTGCCGTCAAAATCCAGCATTCCGATATCGTCCGCACACATCCGTGCCTTGTCCGTGCCGCCAGGCGTAAGCAGGATGACGTTTCCCGCCCGTACGGAGATATTTCCCCCGGAAGTTGTAGTCAATCCCTGCTGATAAAGACGGCGCATGAAGAATGCGATCTCTTCCGCCAGCTTTCTCTGTTCTTCGTTCATTTTCATGGATTTCATCTCTCGTTTTATACGGACCCGACATCTCCCCGCGGCCGGAACGGAACCGGACTCGGCAACCGGGGACGATGCGTTTTCATTAATATACCACAGGGAGCCCGAAACCGCAAACGCCCGAGACAAGATGGACTTATGTCTCCTCTTCTTTTCACAGAAAAGTTTGACTTTCTTTTCGGCAAATACAGTTGAAAAAAACATTTCCCGACTGTATAATTTTCTGATATTGCTTGAATTTTTTAATCAGGGAGCCTGAATCATGATCAGAAGATT
>CAYWZD010000243.1:0-6382 GCA_964462755.1 uncultured Victivallales bacterium
GAAAGCCGCCCTTCAGGATGCGTCCGGCGCCATGGAGATTTCCCTTCCGAATGCAGGGCAATGGTATGAACTGCCGGGAATTCCGGTTCCGGAAAAATACGGGAAGAACGGCGAGACGGTTCTCCAGCTGGAACTCCAGCCGTATCTGAATGCGCAATACACCCTGCGGATCAACGGACAGAATTTCATCCTGCCGATTGCCGAGGAACTGCTCCCCATCCGGCTGGTTTACCGGAATCCGTCTTCGTTCAAAAGTCTGAAGATGGAGGTGAAGGCCAACGCGCCCGGCGGAATCTTTGCGGTCAAAAAGATTACCGTCTATCGCTGAAAATCCGCCTGCTTTTTTTTCTTCCCCGCGTTTCCTGCCTTTTGCAGTCATCTCGTATTCCCGGAACTGAATACAGCAGACAAAAAAACGCCGTGTCCGAAACGGAACACGGCGTTTGAGAATGCCTTGAAGGATCAGTCTTCCTGATCGTAATCCTCATTGGGACGGAATTTCTTTTTCCGGTCGTCGCTTTTGACTATGGGACGACGCGGACGATCTCCTTCCCGGAACTCTTTGTGGAACTTGTCGTTTTTCTTAAAATCGCGGCGGCGCGGCTTGTCGCCGAACACTCCGCTGTCGAAACTGTCGTTTTTCCGGGCGAAATGACCGCCGCCTTCTCCCTCGTTCCGGGGAGAATCGAAGTCACGGCGCGGAGGACGGCTGTCATAACCACCTTCACGGTCGTTGTTGAAATCGCGGCGCGGAGGGCGGTCATATCCACCACCGGGACGGTCGCTGTTGAACTCGCGGCGCGGGGGCCGGTCATATCCGCCGGGACGGTCGCTGTTGAACTCGCGGCGCGGGGGGCGGTCATATCCACCGGGGCGGTCGCTGTTGAAATCGCGGCGCGGAGGGCGGCTGTCATATCCGCCTTCACGGTCATTGTTGAATTCACGACGCGGGGGGCGGTCATATCCGCCGGGGCGGTCGCTGTTGAAGTCGCGGCGCGGGGGACGGCTGTCATATCCGCCTTCACGGTCATTGTTGAATTCACGACGCGGGGGGCGGTCATATCCGCCGGGGCGGTCGTTGTTGAATTCTCTCTGCGGGGGACGGTCAGTTCTTTCTCTGGATTCGTTGACCCGGAGATTTCTGCCTCCGATGTCTTTTCCGTTCAGCGCTTCGATTGCTTTATCTGCGTCGGCGTCTTCCATCTGGACAAAACCATAGCCGAGAGGGCGTCCGGTTTCACGATCTGTCTTGATTCTGGCTCCGAAGACCTGGCCGAACTGGGCAAATAGATCTTTGAGCTCAATCTCTGTTGTTGCATACGGCAGATTGCCGACATACACACTCTTCATAATTGGCGTTCCTTCATTTTCTCCTTGCCCTGCCGATTCCCTTTCTGTCGTTTTTGAAAATCAGCCTCAGGCGTTTTCCGATGCAGCGCATCCGTCTTGTCCATTTGTTCCATCCGCTGTTCGTTTTCATATTTCCATGAAAACGCCGCAAATATCCCAGCAGTTCTAAAATAATACAGGAAGGCCAGATTGCAATTGATTTTTTCAAAAAAAAACATTTTTTTTTCAAGCGCAGCGTGAATACAAAAAAAAGGCGGACTGATGGGATTTCCGTCAGTCCGGCATTCACCAGTCCGTCTTCATGGCGGAAGGGTTACTTTTTCTCCTGACCGATCAGCCCTTTCAGAGCGCCGCCAAGGGAGGACGCAGCATCGTTGACCGCTTTCCCGGCGGAGGAGGCCGCGTCGCCGACCGCTTTTCCGGTGGAGGAGGCAGCATCTCCGATTGCTTTCCCGGCGATGTCCGCCCCGATCAGTTTTCCGAGGCTGGTCAGGAGGGACGCGAGAACGTCATTGATTACGCCCGCGGGAGTGATGCCGTCCGGGCCTGTGCCAAGATCGCGGAGGGAGATCGGAGGCGCCATCAGGGGCACTCCGGCACGGGAGCCCTTGACCGTGACATAGACCGTGATGTCGGAGAGTTCCAGAGAATCGATCTGGAGCACTTTGCCGCCGCCCGCCGCAGCTTTCGGTTCTTCCGGCTTCGCCGTGCCGGAGGGCTTTCCGGCTTTGTCAAGACCGAGGGATTTGTTCACGTTGGCCTGAATGTCGGAGATGTTGTTGTTCAGCAGGGAGGTCTCGTAATTGAGCTCGACCGAACGGATTTCAATTTGGGTGAGAATGATTTTGTGCGCCAGCAGGCTGGACGGTTTCAGCGACGCATGGAATTTGCCCAGCTTGAATGCATGAGGCGTGGAATACCCTTTTGGATTTCCGACCAGGAGGTCCCGGATTTCAAGGGTTCCCGTCAATGGGTTGAGGGAAATGTTGTTTACGGTGATCGGCACTCCGGCTATGCTCGAGCCGACCGTTTGAATGCCTGCCTTGATAATGAAAGGAAGCGTCAGGACCAGCACCAGAGCCAGCACCAGCAGGGATGCCAGAACGATTCCTGTAATGACGGCCGTTTTTTTCTTGTTGATTTTCATGTTTTTTCCTCCCCTTAGTTACTTGAATCGGAAAATAAAAAAACCGGAATCAGTGAATGACTCCGGTAAGAAATACAATCCTCGGGATGCGGAAAACGGATCAGACCTTTTTCACTTTCCCGCTGCGGATGCATGAAACGCAGACTTTCATCCGCTTGTGGGTTCCGTTGTCATTCACATTGATGGACTGGATGTTGGGTTCGAAAACGCGGGGGGACACCTTCACAACGTGCATACCGATTCCGCCTTTTTTCTTCGCAAGACCTCTGCGGATGATTCTTGCACCCTGAACTTTTTTCTTTCCGCAAATTTCACAGACATTGCTCATTCTGACACCTCTATCGTAAAGTTATGTATTTCTCTGACGTAATTCCAAAAGCAGAATAACAAATATACTCCCCTTTTTCGGAAAAACAAGACACAAACGCTTATTTTTTTCCGATTTTCAGATTTTCCCGGATCAAAAACGGAAGGGCGGACCGTTCCGGAAGGCGTTGCGGAAAGCTCTGTTTTTTACACCGCGCAGGCGAGGCGGGACTTGAAAAAAAACATTTCCGTGGCATGTTATCAAGGTTTTTTTATATCTCAAAACAAAGAAGGGGTAAATCAACATGCCTTACATTGCCAATACCGACAGCGACCGGGCTGAAATGCTGCGCGCCGCCGGGTTTTCGGGCATCGGGGAGATGTGGGAAAAGGCCGGAGTGAAATTCCCGTATCCGGCCCTCGCCGAAATGCCGGAAGGACGCTCCGAATACGAGGTCCTCAAACATCTCGAACATCTGGCCTCCCGCAACGCGACGCATCTGGTCAATTTCGTGGGCGGCGGATACTACGACCACATCATTCCCAGCGCGGTGGACAGCATCACCTCCCGCGGCGAATTCTACACGGCCTACACTCCTTACCAGCCCGAGGCTTCCCAGGGAACCCTTCAGGCAATCTATGAATACCAGACCGCGATCTGCCGTCTGACCGGAATGGAAGTTTCCAACGCCAGCCTCTACGATGGCGGAACCGCCCTTTTCGAGGCCATGATGATGTCGGTCAAGATCACCGGACGCCGCCAGGTCGTGATTTCCGGCGCGGTCTCCCCGATCTTCCGCCGCATGATCGACTGCTACTGCATCAATCTGGATGTCGAACGCATCGAGGTCCCCGCCGGTTCCGGCACGGACTCCAACCTCGAAAACCTCGGCAAGGCCCTCAGCGACAAAACCGCCTGCGTGATCGTCCAGTATCCCAACTTCTTCGGCGGGATCGAGGACTTCAGCGGGATTGCCGCCGCCGCGCATGCGAACGGCGCGCTCGCGGTCTGCTCCTGCTATCCGGTCGCCCTGAGCGTCCTCAAGACCCCCGGCGAGATGGACTTCGACATCGTCACCGGCGAAGGCCAGAGCCTCGGCATTCCGCTGAGTTTCGGCGGTCCCTATCTCGGGTTCATGGCGGTCAAGAGCAAATACATGCGCAAGATGCCCGGCCGCATCGTGGGGCGGACCGTCGATCTCGACGGCAAGGAAGGATTCGTCCTGACCCTCCAGACCCGCGAACAGCACATCCGTCGCGAGCACGCCACCAGCAACATCTGCTCCAACGAGAGCCTCTGCGCGCTTTCGGCTCTCGTTTACCTGACCGTGGTCGGGAAACAGGGATTCGTCAATGTCGGCGACCTCTGCATGTCCAAGGCGGTCTTCGCCCGGAACGAACTCCTGAAGATCAAGGGAGTCGAACCGGTCGGCAACGGAGCTTTCTTCAATGAGTTCGTCATCAAGGTCCCGTGCGACGCCGCCGAACTGGTCGGCAAGCTCATCGACAAGGGGTTTGCGGCCGGGTTCCCGCTCGGACGCTACTACTCCGACCGTCGCGACCAGCTCCTGATCGCCGTTACCGAAAAACGCAGCCGCGAAGACATCAAAGCGCTTGCAAATGCCATGGAGGCCCTCCTGTGAAACTCATTTATCAATCCGGCAAAAGCGGACGCACCGGCGCGGTCCTTCCCTCTCTGGATGTTCCCCAGTCCTCGGCGGTGCCCTCTGTCCTGCGCCGCTCCGCGACCGCGGGGCTTCCCGAGGTTTCCGAACTGGAAACCGTCCGTCACTTCACCAACCTGAGCCGCATGAATATGAGCGTGGACACCCATTTCTACCCGCTCGGCTCCTGCACCATGAAATACAATCCGAAGTTCCACGAGAAGGTGGTCCGCATGCCCGGCTTCGCGGAACTCCATCCGCTCCTGCCGCAGCTCCGTCACGGCGGCACCCTGACACAGGGCGCCCTGACCGTCCTTTATGAAACCGAACGCATGCTCAGCGACATCCTCGGATTCGCCCAGACCACCATGCAGCCGATGGCCGGAGCCCACGGGGAACTCACCGGCGTCATGCTGATCGCGGCTTACCACAAGGCCCGCAAGGACTTCGCCCGCAAGGTCATGCTGATTCCAGACGCCGCGCACGGCACCAATCCCGCCAGCGCCACCGTCGCAGGTTACACCACCAAGGTGGTTCCGAGCGACCCGGAAGGCAACGTGGATCTGGCGGCCCTCAAGGAATTGCTTTCCCCGGAAGTCGCCGGAATCATGCTGACCTGTCCGAACACGCTCGGTCTTTTCGATCCGCACGTGGGGGAAATCTGTTCGCTGGTCCACGGCGCGGGCGGTCTCTGCTACTGCGACGGTGCGAACTTCAACGCGATCGTCGGACGCCTCCGTCCCGGCGACGTCGGCTTCGACGTGATGCATGTGAACATCCATAAGACGTTCTCCACTCCCCACGGCGGAGGCGGTCCCGGCTCCGGCCCGGTCGGGGTCAGCGAGAAGCTCGTTCCGTTCCTTCCCGTGTCGCGGGTGGTCCGCCGCAACGACGGCACCTGCGCCCTGGAATACAACTATCCCGAATCCATCGGCTACATCGCCCCGTTCTACGGCAACTTCGGCATCATCCTCCGCGCCTATGCGTATCTTCTGACGCTCGGACGCAAGGGACTGGTCCGGGTCAGCGAAAACGCGGTCATCAACGCCAACTACATCGCGGCGGCGCTGGATGGCGTCTACGACCGCAAATACAAGCGCACATGCATGCATGAATGCGTTTTTTCCGCGACGAAGCAGATGGAACACGGCGTTCACGCCCTTGACATCGCCAAGGCCCTGATCGACCGCGGCATTCATCCCCCGACCATTTACTTCCCGCTGATTGTGCCGGAAGCCCTGATGATCGAACCGACCGAAACCGAATCCCGCGAGGAGCTCGACATCTTCATCGCGGCGATGAAGGAGATCGCCGAGCTGTCGGAGAAAAGCCCCGAGCGCGTGAAGGAGTGTCCTCTGACGACTCCCGTCAAGCGTCTGGACGAGACCTCGGCGGCCCGCAAGCCGGACCTCTGCTGTCCATAATTCCGGTTCGGCTTCAGAGACCGGGAAGGAAGCGGAAAGGAGACCCCTGCCATGTCGCAGGGGCGCTCTTTTCCGGTCGGTTCCCGCATGTGCGTTACTGAAGTTCCAAATGAGCTGGTGCAGGTCTTTGACCTGTTGCGATCCAACTGCATAAGTTGGTCGTGCGGAGCACGAAATCTCCTGCCCGGAGCGGTTCCATCCGCTTAAGGACGAGAATTTGCCGGAACGGCAAGTTCGAGAGCTCCGGGCAATCTCCCGAAAGGCAACCTCATGGGAGCGGCGGCTCTCGTTCTTTCAGAGCCCGTCCATCAACGGGGGGAACCGCCGCCGCAAAGGCAAAGTGCATGAGGGTTCCTCGCCCTCAAACTCCCCGGCAGGTGAGAGTCACCTGCACCTCGGCAAACAAGTTTGCCGTCTTTGAAAATTTCGACGAACGCATTACGTTTCTTCTGCCAGATGGGCCGCCAGTCCGGAGTGTCGGACGGTGGGGG
>CAYWZD010000244.1:0-6367 GCA_964462755.1 uncultured Victivallales bacterium
CAATCAATGATGAGTTAAAAATCTTTGGAAAGGATTGGGGTGCGGGGAAAGGGAAAGCCTTTCTTGAAAGGGTTCCCTTTCCCCGCCGGAATTACTCCGCCCGGATTTTTGCGGCTTCCTCGACGGCGATACGTGTCCATTCCTGGAGGCGATGCGGCTGGTTCCGCACGGTGCTGAGGTCCTTCATCACGATTTCCACCGCGCAATTACGGGTTTTGTCCAGTCTGTCTGCAAGTTCTTTCCTTGCTTGGACGGGATCCCATTCGTCGCCGGCCATGATGGCGGGATTGGCTTTCATGGAATAAACGAAATCGCTGCCGATGTTGGCCGCGCCTTCCTCGTCGTCGACCCACGGACTCATGGAGATTTTCCGCAGGTTGGGGATTTTCCGCAGAATATCGATTTTTTTGTGGAGCGGTTCGCAGCATCCATAATAGTTGAGCCCGAATTTTTCCAGAAATCTGATCTCATACTGGAGGGCGAACTCCATGTGCATTTCCGGGGAGACGGCGGCGAAGATCTGGGCCATCACGCGGCCCCACATGTTTTTGCGTTTGATGTGTTTTGGATCGAAATCCTTTCCGGGGAGTTCGTCGGTGTAGCTATAACCGCCGCCGATGTTCACATTGTCGTTGTTGAGTGTCAGGCATCCGAGTTCCTCCAGCTGGTCGAAACGGGAAATGAACGCCTTCGTGCAATGCTCGATCAGCTTGTGGACGTATTCGGGACGGACATACATGTCGACGAGGATTTCCTCGATGCCGGTCAGCATCACGAGAAAATCCCACGGCGCGATCGAGGTTCCCTTGACGCCGCCCGGGCGGACCGGAAGGATTCCGTCAAGAACCTCGCAGAAAAGTTCCTGATTTTTTTCGGTTTCCTCCTTGTCGAGGGAGACTTCCGGCATCCTGATTTTTCCGAGGTCTTTTTCTTCGGTGATCTGGGGAATGTAATGCCGGGAGCAGATGCCCCCCGGTTCGGAGGCTCCCGCGGCGTCCGAGGCGACGGTGATGCCGAATCCGGAATCGTGAATGGACAAGGGAGAATAGACGATTTTCTCTACCACCATGTCGCCCTGTGCATGGTTCCAGAGATAGAGTGTCCGGCGGAAGCGGTTTTCAAGATCCCGCAGGAGTTTGTTTTCGCACCGGAGGGTTAATTCGTCTTCGATTTCCAGCTCCTGCCACGGCACTTCCGATTCCATTACGTAAACGGGAGGTCTGACTTTTTTCAAGCCGTTCAGGGCAGTCCATAATTTCTTGCGCTGTCCGTTGACGGGATCGTCCGCGATTTTTGCAAACTCTCCGCCGAGACGACGGATGATTTCGATGTCATGCTTCGATGCCTTCATATCCGATTTCTCCCTTTCAAAAATCCGCTGAATCCGGCGGAATGCCGAAAAACTGTTATTTTCTGTATTTATTATAGTCGAGACTTGTATTTCCCGCCATTTCATTTATTATGAAAGATATATCTTTTCTTAACTTTTTAAAGGAAGGGGAAACGGGAAGAATGGAATGGGTTCCGATGAAACCGCTGATGGGCGGATTCACTTTCTGCGACCGACGGTGGGGGAAGAACCTTGGATGGTTCGTCTACCCGTTCTGCCGACTGTATCTGCTTGTGGGCGGGAAGGCGCGGGTGGAGATCGGAAAACAGGAATTCGAGCTTCGGAGCGGAAACGCCTATTTCCTGCCGGGCGGGATCCGCTCCCGGGACTTCTGCGACGATTTCATGGAAGTCTACTGGGTTCATCTCGCGCCGCAGCCGCTGTGGCTGGAATATTTTCTGGCCCGGTACAGGGAAGTGCATGTCTGGCCGCTGGACCGACTTCGTTTCTGGAAACCGGTCTATACGCTCCTGAAGGATTTTCCCCTGCCGGAAAACAGTCCCGGAAACTACCGCCTGCAGTCCTTTTTCCTTTATCTGCTGTCGGATCTGCTGGAGGAGAAATTGCCGGAGGACGATACGCCGTATCTGGCCCGCCTGAAGAATGCTCTTCTTTTCATGGACCGGGAGTATCTTCACAATCCCCCGCTGTCTGCCATTGCCGCCCGTGCCAACATGGCGCCGAACTACTTTCACCGGAAGTTCAAGGAGGTGTTTCCGGGGCTTACTCCCCACTCCTACATGGAGACCAAACGGATGCGCGATGCGAAAGCACTGCTGGCGACTGGCCATTCCCTGAAGGAGACCGCGGCCATGACGGGTTATGCGAACGTGTTCTATTTTTCGCGTTCCTTCAAGAAGGTGTTCCGGAAAAGTCCGAGTCAGGTCCTGAAGGACCCCGGTTCCTGAACGATGGAGAAATGTCGGGTGTCAAGATAAACATCTGAGCTCGGTTTTCCATAGATGCGGCATGGCTTTTCATGAATATCTGAACAACTTTCTCTTCCGTTGACTTGTTTTTCAGTTGAAACGGGAATATAATTACGGGAAAATGTCCCGTTCCCGGCCCCGCTTGACGTATTGAAAGGGAACACGGACCGCGAAGCGAAAAGGAAAGACGATGAATAAGAATACCTATCTGAATGTGATTGTGACCCTGTTTTTCGTATTTGTGCTGGTCATGAGCGTGGTGTTTGTGACGGCGGTCGACCGTCACCGTTTCGCGTTGGAGGAACTCACGAAAAGCGTGAAGAGGATGGAGTCGAAAATCTCGTCCGGCGTTTCGGTTGCCGGGAGCCCGGCGTCTTCTTCACAGGAGTTTCAGGCGAGTCAGGGACAGGTTCCCGCCGCGAATGCGGAATATTACGACCCGAAGGCGGTGTCGGGTGGACGTCTGATCACGGCGTTTGGGGCGGATGTTGGAAACATGAATATGCTCATTACCAACGACGCGTATGTTTCCGCCATCTGGGGGAAGGTCACCGATTCCCTCGCCGAGCGCAACTACAAGGATCAGGGAGAAGGGAACTTCGAGCCGCTTATGGCGGAATCCTGGACGATTTCCCCGGACAAGAAACGGATTCGCGTCAAACTCCGCAAGGGAATCCTGTGGCACGACTTCAAAGACCCGGTCACGGGAAAAGAATGGAAAAACAGGGAAGTTACCGCGCATGATGTGAAGTTCTACGTGGATGTCATCAAGAATCCGCAGGTCGACTGCGCCCCGTTGCGGAGCTATTATCAGGACCTTGAAGCGGTGAATGTGCTCAATGACTATGAATTCGAGGCGGTCTGGAGCAAACCGTATTTTCTCGTGGAAGACATGACTCTGTCGCTGCTTCCTCTGCCCCGCCACCTCTATCATGCCTACGAAGGGCCGTTCGACGGCAGGAAATTCAACGACGACCACGCCCGGAACCGGATGCTGGTCGGGTGCGGGCCCTACCGTTTCGAGAAATGGGAAAAGGGCAAACGGATTCTCCTGCGCCGTTTCGAGAACTATTACGGGCGCAAGCTCGGGATCATGCCGCCGATCGAAACGGTCGCATTCGACATCATCCAGCACCCGAATACCCGGCTCCAGTCCCTGCTTTCCAAGGAGCTGGACATGGACAATCTTACGCCCGACCAGTGGGTCAACCGCACCTCGTCCCCCGAGTTTGGCAAGGACGGCTTCCTGAAGAAATTCACGTATC
Organism: uncultured Victivallales bacterium; assembly: GCA_964462755.1. Classification (GTDB taxonomy): domain Bacteria; phylum Verrucomicrobiota; class Lentisphaeria; order Victivallales; family UBA1829; genus SIG94. Next base: position 3,585 of record CAYWZD010000244.1, read on the forward strand.
CGGGTTCGGCCTACAACTACATCGGACTCAACCAGAAGAATCCGCTCTTTCAGGACAGGAAGGTCCGTCAGGCCCTGAGCCATCTGGTCAACCGTGAAAAGATCCTGAAGGAAATTTTCTTCAACCTCGCCACGCCGGTTTCCGGACCTTTCCCGAAACAGAGCGCGGCATACGATCAGTCGGTGCTGCCCTATTCCTTCGATGTGAAAAAAGCCTCCGCCCTTCTGGCGGAAGCCGGGTGGAAGGATGCCGACAACGACGGGATTCTCGAAAAGGACGGACGGAAACTCCGGTTCACCGTGATCTACCCGAATACGAGCGTCACCTATCAGAAAATGCTTCCGGTCATCAAGGAGGACATGAAGATGGCGGGCGTTCAGATGGAACTGCTGGGGATCGAGTGGTCCGTGCTGGTCCAGCGTCTGGAGGAAAAACAGTTCGACGCCTGCGCGCTGGGGTGGACCGGTACGCTCAAGCCCGATCCGTATCAGCTCTGGCATTCCTCGGGGGCGAACCAGAACGCGTCCAGCAATCACATTGGCTTTGTCAACAGGCAGGCGGACGAGCTGATCGACCGAATCCGGGTGTGTTTCAACGCCGCCGAGCGCACGAAACTGTATCATGAGTTCCATCGCCTGATTCATGAGGAGGCGCCTTATATTTTCCTGTTTTCGCCGTACAACCTGACGGTCATCAACTCCCGTTACAACAACATCCGGCTGTTTCACGGCGGAATTCCGCAGAATATCCTGTGGGTGGACGCGGACCGCCAGCTTCCGATCCCGTAAGGAAACCAGCGGAGGGAAGCCGGAATGAGAATCAACGTTCAATATGCGCACTGGAAGAAACTGCTTCCGTGGCTGGTGTGCGCGGTCGCGGTGCTTTCCTCCTTCTGGCTTTTTTTCCGGATGCTCTGGTTCGACGAGGTTCTGACGGTTCAGTTGTTGATGAAACTGCCGCCGGCGCGAATCTATTTTGCGTATGAGATTCCAAACAACCACATTGTTTTTACACTTGTAGAAAAAATCTGGTATTCGGCCGCCGGGAGCGTGTCGAATTTTCCCTATTACTTTTTCCGGATTCCTCCAATGATCTTCGGTGCGGCGGCGGTTTTTCTTCTGACCCGGAAACTGCTGAGATCCTGCGGAATTGTGGCGGGAACGGCGGTTCCTGCCTTTTTCGCCGTCAGCATGACCTATGCGCTGTTTGCGACGGGCGTGCGCGGATACAGCCTCGGTTTCCTTCTGACGGTCCTGATGATGTTCCGCGGAGAAAAAATCCTCCGGACGCCCCGGCTCCGGGATTATGTGTGGTATTTCGTGCTCTGCCTGTTGTCGGCCGGGACCGCTCCCACGAATCTGGCGGCAATGGAGTCGGTCGCATTGTTTTTCCTTCCGGCCCTGATGCGGCGGGGAGGCGGCGGAATCCGCCGGAGCCTCTTTCTGTTTCTGAGTCCGGGAATTGCGCTGGCGCTGTTTTATCTGCCGATTCTGGAAAAATTTATGGGATGCATCCGGCTGGGCGAGGGCTGGCATTCCGCGGGAGCGGCGGCCTTGAACCTTTACGGGGTGACGGGGGTGATCTTCGCGGGATTCCTGCCGTTCTGTCTCGCGGGAGCGGTCCTGATCTGGAGAAGGATGCCGAAGCTCCGCTGGAATTGCATCTGCGGCGGGCTGATCTTCCTGATTCCCGCCGGAGTTTACTGTATTTTCCGGACGCCTCCGTTTCCGCGGGTGTTTTTCCCTTTGACCGCTGTGTGGATTTTTCTGCTGTCGTATGCGCTCTGCGCCTATCTGCGGAAAGTGCGGAACAGCCGCCGTCTTTCCTGGGTTCCCTTTCTGCTTCAGGGGCTTGTCTGCCTTTTTCTTTTTCAGGGACATGCCGAAACGGCGAGCCGGATTCTGTTCGGCCAGAGCGGAAAGCAGGACGACTTTCTTTCGCCCTATTACGCCTGTGAATCTTTCAAACCGCAGAAAATTCTGTCATTTTTGAACCGGCGGTTCAAGGAAGGGGAAGACTTTCGCGTGTTTGCCACCTTCGACGCGGATGCGCCGTCCCTGATTTTCGCATCCTCGGTGATGGATTTTCCGGAGGGCGTGCTTCTGATGGATACGCTGAACCGTCCGAAAATCCTGCGTTTTCAGGATATTCCCGGACCGAAATACATCATCAGCGGAAACGAAGCGGACTTGCAAAGGACAAAAGAGCGTTTCGGGTTCAAGGCGACGCAGCCGGTCATGGAGAGCGGCTGTCAGCGGTTGGACCGTGTGCTGGACCTCTGAGAAACGTTGCCGTCCCGGATCATGTTTTTGCGGAAACGACTTGCTTTTTTCTGTTTTCCGCTGTAAATTATAATTGCTGGACTCGACGTTTGAAACGGGCGCAATCAGGGAGAGTGGAAATGGAACTCAAGATCATCAAGACGAATGGAGACTACACGCACGTAGCCTTGTCGGGACGCCTGGACATCGACGGGGTCAAATCCGTTGAACTGGATTTTGCTTCCGTGGTGGGAGGGAAAGCCAGATCCGCCATTGTGGATATGACCGAGGTCGGGTTCATCGCTTCCCTGGGCATGAGAATGCTGCTCAGCGCGGCGAAAACCCTGCGTGCGCACAACGAGAAAATCGTCCTTTACAATCCCCAGCCGGTGATTCTGGAAGCGCTGGAAACGGCTGGATTTTCCGCCATCATGCCGATTGCCAACGATTTCTCCAAAGCGCTGGCTCTTCTTCAGCAGAAAGACTGATCGTTTCCGGATTCAGTTCAGAAATGAGGCTTTC
>CAYWZD010000245.1:0-6328 GCA_964462755.1 uncultured Victivallales bacterium
TTCGTGATAATATACACCATTTTGTTACAAAATCAATGTTGACAGGACACTAGTCAGAATCAAAAGGAAAGAAGGGATCGGGAGAGAGTGGCTTTACCAGAGCCAACTCTCCCTAGGCCCGGTGATCGCGCACCAGAACCGTACCGCTCGTGAGAAAACGGGGGTAATATAGGATACCACATCGGTTCGCGCAATCACCGGGCGTTTTATTTTAAACATTTTTAACAGACAGGAGCTTTATATGGATGAGAAAAAGAAGATTAGAGCCCCATTTCCGTGGTTCGGAGGCAAAGGCGCACCCAAGATCAGGTCTGCCATCTTGGAGGCCTTGCCGCCGCATACAAGGTATCTGGAGCCCTTCGGTGGCGGTGCCTCGATCCTGATCAGCAAGCAGCCGGTCCAGGTGGAGGTCTACAACGACGTCAACCGGGAGATGCCATATAGCCGCGAGCTCTATGAGGAGTGTCTCCGGACATGGCCCGCGATTCACGATCCCGTCGAGCAGGCCGCCCGGTGGTATTGTATCGCGCGGCAGAGCTTCAGCGGGATATTCGGAAAGTCATGGGGATCAACCGTCAACTCCAGCAATGGAGGCATGGCGGAGACCACCGGCCGATGGAGATCGAGCTTTGACAATCTTCCCCTGGTTCACGATCGCATGCAGCGCGTCCAGATCGAGTGCTGCGACTGGCGCGACGTCCTGAGGCGTTTCAGCGGGCCGGGATGGCTGGCCTATTGCGATCCTCCCTATGTGCCAGGATCGCGCAAGGCCGGAGGTTACGAGCACGAGCTCAAGGACACCGACCACGAGGAGCTGATCTGGACGCTACTGTCTTACGATGGGGCCGTGGTCTTGTCCGGATACGATACCCCTCTTTATGCTCCGCTGGCATCGGCCGGATGGGACAGGCTGGAGGTGGAGGTGACTTGTTCCGCCGCCGGGCGTACCCGGGCAAGCGGTCTCCAGGGCGATGGCAAGGTCAAGGAACGTCAGCGGAGAACCGAGTGCCTCTGGCGCAATCCGGAAGCGATGCGCCGGATTCGCGCCGTCGACAGTGCGCGCAAGTAACTGTCCGAACATAACAGAGCCCGGAGTGGTCAGCCAGATCGCTCCGGGCTTTTTCGCATACATACGCGTGACACGCGCAATGCGCCTGACGCGTGAGGCAACATTTATTCGCACAACGCCAGGCCGGTTTCTTTTCCCGTATCGGCACATCGTTTTGCGCCGGTATTGCGATAACTGGCTTCCATCATCTTCGACCTCATTTCGAGTGCTTTCATCTGTTAAGACTTGTTTTCATGTTATACTTTTTCGAGCAGCTCCGTATCCGTATTCCCATACCGGATTTCTGCAAAAGCATTCCTAGGACAGATTGGATTGTCATGCGTCCCAATTACTACGAGCGCCCGGAGTGGATGGTTCCGAACGTTCCGGACAAACTGAGTCCTTTTGGAAAAACCCTGAAGATGAATACGAACCATACGGCATGGGCGTTTTATAAACGAATGACACTTTTGCCAGGAGTTGACACCGATGTCCGCTATTCGGTCTATGTGCACCTCCGGGCGATTCCCGGTCTGAAGGCTTCGCCGGAAAGCGTCATCTGTTTATGCGGCAATGAAGATCCGGGCAGAAGCAACCGGAGAAACCTGAAGGTTGCCGATGTCTCGGAAAAAGAATACCGTTACTTCAAAATCGCGGAGAACGTTTCTCCCACACTCAGCGGATACATCTGGATGGCTCCGGTCGGGAATCCGGAGGAAGTTCAATGCTTTTTTGTCGATTACTTCCTTTTTGTGAAGGAGCCTGTGGGAAATGAATAGCCATTTCCCATTTCATGGAAGGTGTCTTGGAATTCGAACGTATGGTCCGGGCACAATTCCATTGAGATTCCTCGACTTTTTCCTTTTTCCACCGTTCGTCCACCGGATTCCGTGTTTATTTCACCTTTCGTCGAAGTGTTTCCGCTTCCGGTGTATTGGCACGGACCAGAACGACACAGTCCAGTGAAATTGCATTCTTCTTTGTAGATCCCGGCACATATGTCGGACCAGTAAAACGCGCGGAGAACCAGACGTCATAGTCATTCAGGTCTTCCCGTCCGTCCGCATTTGCATATGCGCTTGAAAGATCAAACTGGATTAACCAGAAATGCGCCCATAATGTCGTCTTTCCGCCAATTCGTGCCTTCGGAATCAGATACCAGTGATATTTCTCATCCGAAGGCAATTCCTTCAATACGATTCCTTTTTGTCCATTTCCAATATTCGCGACCGCGACCTGAAGGCACGAAATATGGCTTTGTATGGCGGATGCACCATGATACAGAGGGTCTTTGCTTTCCGAACTGACGGTCCAGCCGGTGGGAGATTCCGTATCCTTGACCTTTACCGTGCCTCCGGGGGTGTAGGCTTTCGCATGAGGATAGCCGAATATTTTCAAGGCGGAAGCCGGAACGCACTTGAATACTTCCGGGACAGGAAGTTCAGCGGAAAGGAGAAACAGTCTCTTATCCAGATTTGCGGTCAGTTCCGGCAGATTTTTCGGATTTCCTTTCTTCAGGGATTCCAAAGCAAGTCCGCGGCAGCGTTCTGTAAGACTTTTCTTGGAAAATCCTCTTTTCACGAATTCAGATTGGCAGTCATTCCAGAAAAAAAGAGCACACCACATCGGAGAAAGCATTTCGGAACGGACCCTTGCCGCACGACTGGAATCACCCGCAACCATTTTTTCCGCTTTCGTCAGCATCCCGATCATGTGAAGATACGATTTCGGAGTCATCTGTTTCCATGCGGATACCTGCATTGTTTTCTGGGCGCGGGGATATTCTTTTACTCCTTCCCGGAGCAGATTGAAATACTCCCGCATCAAAGGGGCCGCGGCGCCATAGAAATTTTTCATGTAGACATCGATCAGCTTCTCCGCGTCCTGATCCGGATCAAGCATCAGCTGATAAGCGAGAAAATAATGCAGATCAATGAATGGCTGAGGCGTCGTAAAATCCTTTTCCGCCTCAAGAAAAAGAGTTTTGATGCCATACTGACGAAATAGTTTCATGTCGCAGATGATGGCATCGACAATAATTTCCGGACGAGGCGGATCGTTGTATGAAGCCCCTCCCATGTTCCAATAATCCCAGAGGGCAAGCATGCCTCCCTTTTTCACCCAGCATTCCATTTTTTCACGTTGCGCCTCATTGACGTGATGCGAAAGAGGACGGTATGGATCGCTTTTTGTGTAAAGGTCGCAATATTGAACGATCACATTTTTTTCCGGCTTTACAAGTTTCGGAGCCATTTCTCCCGACGCATAGGCAAATGTCCTGATCAATACGTCCGGGTATGTTTTCGCAATCTCCGAAGCGATCGCATTGATGCAGCGGAGTTCGATCCCGGCATCGCTCCCTTCTTCCGCGTAGATTTTCATGCAGGACGGACACTTGCAAATGAAGCTCGTGCCGTCCATCCGGGAAATATCATAGATCATCGGCCATTTTTCCTTCGGAACATTTTCACGGTCTTTCTGAATGTATTGACGGAGATGATCCGTCATGATGCGGATTACATCCGGATTGCTCAAACATGGCTGGCTTCCCGGTGGAAGTTTCAAAAAACGCTTTCCGTCAGCCCCCATATTAAAATACTCCGGGTGAGTTTTATACAGTTCCGGCGGAAGGTATTTGTAATAGGTATGGTAGTCGCCCGGACCGCCCATACTGAACCATTTTCCAAGATAGGGCGTCTCCTGACGACGGGACTGCTGTCCATTCACGAAGTTCCTAAGACGGAAACGGTTATAGGAATCAAAAGGCATCTTGCCGAGAATTGCACGGGTAACATAAGCATCATAAATATTCCGCCCGTCAAATGCAGGTTTTTTCCGTTCGTCAAACCCGGAAAGAGGAATCTCATTTTTCTTTGGGACAGCCTCGGCATCTTCTGTCAGGTAATAATATCCGTTTTTGTTCAGAAAACGGTAGACTCCATATAACGTCCCCACAGGTTTTCCTCCGGTGACAACCAGATTTCCGCCGACATGCCGGATTTCCCACTCTTCCGCATCAAAGCGATCCGGATACAATCCATGGGCTCTTGCAAAAGCAGTATCCCCCAGATAGATGATTCCTTTTCCGGAAACATTGTTTTCCTCAAAAACCCCAGGACTGCTTCCTGTCATTTTCGCAATGGCGGAAACCAGCTCTTCTTTCGCAAGCCGTTCAAATTCTCCCGGATTCTTTCCCACAGCAATTCTGATGGGTTCCGCCGCAAGGCAGCATGATGACAGGAGAGCCAATAAAATAAGGAATCTCTTCATAGCATTTATTCTTTCTGTTACAATTATTGTTATTACCACCAAGGCCATATCCACGCCGCCGGATAGTCGGCTGTGGTCGGATAGGGCGTCAACTGACCGAATCTGACGGTCTCTACATGTCCGTCCCAGAATATGAAATTCGCTTTTTCGCAATGGCGGAATGCATCGATGCCGGAAGAATACCCGGCGATCCAGTATCCTTCCGACTGGGCATCGCTGAATTCTGCAATTCTTGTTGGGCGGTCGATCGTATGAAGTTTGACAAAAACCTTATTTGAATCCATACACCATGTTTGCTTGCCCGCCCCTCTGGATGCACTGTCCTTATATGCTTTATAATAAGCCCCTCCCGCGGTAAGCGCGCTCATGAAGCGGGTGATTCCGATGTGTGTGGACGGATAGTCCGTCGTAACCTTTTTTCCGGCAGGACAGAAAAGAATGGAATTTCTGGCAGGAGTTCCGCTTCCGTTTCCCACAAACGGAATATAGCCGCTCCACTCGCGCAGCATATAAACCCAGGTCCGCGCAGTGCTGTTGATGAAATTTCCATAATATTGGGCTGCTGCCCAACCCGAAAAATCGTTGGCGTAGTTGAAGTTGCAAAGTGCCACCTGGCGGATGTTGTTCTGACAGAAAATTCCCTGGGCCACATTCCTGGCTTTATTCAATGCGGGAAGCAAAAGTCCCGCCAGAATCGCAATGATTCCAACAACAACCAGAAGTTCTATAAGTGTGAACCTCTTTGCACCACAGCCTTTTTTAGGGTTCCGTCTTTGCCTCTTCATTTTTTCCTCCTGTTTTCTTATTGTTTCTTATCGGATTTGCATGGAAAAAGGGAATCCGGGAAACTCTGCCGTGGAATATATACGGATGGAAAGTCGATCCGGCAGGGAGCCGACGATGCGATCTGTTCCAAAGCGATTTGTGCGGAAAGTCTGCCTCGTTCTTCCCAGCGGGCATCGATGGTTGAAAGGAACGGTTCTCCGTGAAAGGTTGCAATTCCTTCGATGTTGTCGTGTCCGATCAGAAAAATATCGCGTCCAGGAAAGATGCCAGCGGCGGAAAGCGCATCGGCGATTCCGAGCGCCGTGAGGTCGGACCCGCACCAGAGCAGACGATAACGGGTCAATTCATGAAGTTTTTTTTCCGCGGCGGCTCTGGCGGAATGACGGTCGAAGCAGAACTCCCTAAAAGGGAAATCCAACGGAATGAATGCAGGAGTTTCACGATTGGGAGCCGCTGAAACGATCCTTTTCAATTTGTTTTGCGATTCTTGAGCAGAAACCGCGGTAAATGCTGTCAAACCGCGCCATTCCGCCGGAATCCGCCGCCAGACTTCGCGATAAGCCGGCAAATGATCACGGCGCACAATGGAAACCTGGGAGAGATCGAACGCCCCGCAATCGGTGGTCACTACCGGCCTCCCGCAGTTTTGAATGGCGGTATACACCTTTTCGGTAATCATGGCTGAACCGATGATATAGGCATCGGCGACATTGGAACGGAGGAAATCCTCCACACAAGCCTCCAGTCCGCCCTCTTCCGACGCATGGAGAATCACGGGTGCGTAATTGTGAGGCTGAAGCACGGAGCAAACCCCTCGCATAAAAAGTCCGCAAAGCGGATTCCCAAGGTCAACGGTGATACTTCCGAAAATCATCCCGATCTTGAAGGTCTTCCCGGTAACGAAGGATCGCCCGGTAACGCTTGGACGGTAATTCTTTTCATCGCAGAGAGAAAGAACTTTCGCCCGGGTAGCCGGCCTTACCTTGTGGGCAAAACGCGGGTCCAGCGCTCTTGAAACCGTGGCGGTGGAAAGTCCCGTCTTCTTTGAAATTTCCCGGATGGACAACACTGAAATCACCTCTGAATGTAAATGTTTACATTTATTATAATTTGATTTCCCAAAAAGTCAAGAGGGTAAATCAATTTTTTTTGTTTTCCAGACAATGCAAGTATTGCGTCAGTGAGGATTTTGGATTGGATCGAAAAATTCGAAAAAAAATCAAT
>CAYWZD010000246.1:0-6325 GCA_964462755.1 uncultured Victivallales bacterium
GGAGCCCGTCTTCCGGCAGAGGGAAGGGGCCTGTGACTCCGTTCCAGTTGCCGTTGTAGGCGTCGATGCACAGCAGGTCGAAGTCGTCTTTGAGATCATCCAGCACGATTTTGCTCAGGGCGAACGGCTGGGGAGTGTTGTAGTAGTCGATTCCCATGATTCCGAGAACGGCCACGTTCGCGTCCGGGTTGATTTTTTTGAGGGTCCTGTAGATCAGACGGGTCAGCGTCACGTAGTTGGAGAGGACCGCCGCGCCGCCGCCCTCGGCGTCGCTGTGCCGGAACTGGGCGTCGATTTCCTTCTGGATGAGAAACAGGCGGATGCGTCCTTTCGTGAGCGTGGCGACGCGTTCGACATATTGCCTCATGTGTTCGAGTTCGGCGTCCGTGAGGACCGGAAGTCCCTGTTTGAGACGCGCGTGGGTTTCCGGGGTTTCCCGGAAAGCGGGGGCGATATGGAACACCAGCTTGAAGTCGTCCGACGGAAGGAGTTTCGGCCAGTACCCCGTCCGGAAAGCCTTGTCGACATCCTCGGGCGTTTTGATCCATGGACGATGGAGCGAAACTCCCAGAGACCCGGCTCCGAGGAGTTTGTAACCTTCGAGCATTTCGGCGTATATCCCATTGGAGTCAAGACCGAAAAACGGGTCGCGTCTGGCAATCGGATCGACCACGGCAAACCCGCTCTGCGTGGAAACGGCGTTCCTTCCGTCCGCTTTGAGCAGGGCTTCGACCAGAAAATATCCTTTCGTTTTCGGCGCGGGAACGGTGAATTCATATTTTTCCGATGCGGCCGAGGCAAGCTGTTTTTTCATTCCCGGCGCTTGGTAGACGACATTGCCGGAATAATCTTTCACCTGAATGAGACAGTCCGTTTCAAGCGTCTTGCCCGCATCGTTTTTGACGGCGAGAATAAACCGTGCGTTCTCGCCGGGGAGAAAATATCCCTTGTTATCGCCCGGCGGATAAAAGGCGACGACCTTGAGGTCTTTCGTGAATTCGGTTTCGAAACGTTTCTCCGCGGCGGTCAATGCCGCCATCAGGATGAAAAGAAGAATTGCGACTTTTCGCATCGGAAATGCCTTTCTGCCGGGTTCATGACTTTGATTGTTATTGCTGCTCGGGGATTATTCTTTCACCACCAGAATGCGATCCATGTAAACAGCGTTTTCCTGTTTGCTGTTTTTGACATACAGCGGGCCCGTGAATTTCAGGGACACATATATATCGCACTGGTTTTCGGGCGATCCGGAATTGGCCCTGTCCAGAGGCGTCTGGGAGGCCCATGTCCAGGGAATATGGAAGATTGTTCCGGGCATCACGTTGAAGCGTCCGACCTTATAGAGATGATATTTTCCGTCCTGCGGGAATTCATTCAGCTGCAGGACAGGCCCGAACTGTTTGGAAAGAACATTGTAAACGCCCGCCGTGAACGGCAAGTTGTGGGTTTTTTTCGGGCCGTGCTCTCCGATTTTGACGGCCTTGCCCCCGACAGCTTCCGGGTCGTCTGCCGCAATGACGTTTTTATGCGGCGCTTTTCTCAAATCCATCCACGTGAAATCCATCACGTTTCTGCCCCGGAATTCCTTGGGAACCTGAATGTTCATCTTCAGAAACGCCATCCGTTCCTTCCAGCTTTCCCGGGAATAGGGATATTTCGTATTTTTCTGGTCGAAGAAAAGGTTCATGTTTTCATCCAGACGTTTCAGCATCTGTCCCCTGTCCTTGACCAGATTCAGCTCCAGCCTTGCGCTGTCCAGCGGGATTCGTTCCATCCGGACCCGGTTGACGACGGCCGGATCGGCGGCCGCCTTTTCCGTCCGGTCGAGAAGACGGTCCGCCCTGTCCAGAAATTCCGGCGTCAGATAAGTGATCTGGCTGGGTTGTTTTTCCGCGAAGGAGCCGGGTTCCTTTTCAAAACAGTCCTCCAGCAGATCGAAATATTCCCGCATCGGTTTCGCCGCCTTGCCGTAATATCCGTTGAAAAAGATGCCCAGCAGTTTTTCACGGTTCTGATCCGGGTCCAGAAGCAGACGGTGCGACAGCCATTGGCGGAGTGCGGAAAACGATTCGACGGCGGTCTCGTTTTCAATCAGCATTCCGCGCACATTGTTTTTCTCGAAGAACTTCATGTCCGTGAAATAACGTTTGGTATTCAGATACGGAAAGGGGGCTGTTTTGCCGTAAAGAACCCAGTAGTCCCACACGAAAAGTTCCTGGGAGATTTTCGCCCAGTCGGTGAAAACTTTGCGGAATTCCCTGTTCTGCGGTTCCGTGACCGCCCGCATGGTTTCGGAGATGCCGCTGTTGGTGAACTCTTTCCCGAGGTTGCACACTTCCACGATGACATTGTCCAGCGGTTTTTCGAATTTCGGCGGCTGAAGGGTATATGTATAGGCCCATGTGATGATTTTCACGTCCGGATGGGATTTCTTCAGCCGCGCCGCAATCTTGTTGATGAACTGGAGTGTCGTGTCGGAATAGTTGCCTCCCTTCCGGGTGTATTCCATGCACTTCTCGCATTTGCAGAAGCTCACATTGTCGTTTCCGGTGATCGAATAGAATCCCGGCGGTTGCTTGCTCCGTTTTTTGTCCGACTCGATATAGGACAGCAGTTTTTCATAAACCCGGTCGCAGACTTCCGGACGGGTGATGCAAAGCTGTCCGGGGCCTCCGCTGTTGACGGCGCGTTCCCGGAAGCCGTCGCTCCTCATGGAAAAATATTCCATTTTCTCTTTCGGGAAATCCTTGGAATATTCGTAGAAGGTGTGGCACATTCCGGGCGATCCGTAAGATTCCACTCCGCCGTATGACTCCGGCACATAGGCGAAATTGGCGCGGTTGCGGAGAAGATAAAAGGAATATGCGCCCATATCCTTCGGAAGGGCGCCGGGAACCGTGTAACGGGAGTAAAAAGCGGGTTTGTTCCGGATGGAGATGGAGTCGGGAATTTCGAGTTTCCCTGTTTTGCGGATGACCGTGCAGTCATGATCCAGAAAATAGGCGTCCAGAAACTTTTCAAGAAAATCGTAGACGCCGTAAATGGTGCCGCGCGGAACTCCTCCCGTAATCACGATCGAATCTCCGACCGATTGTATCCGCCATTCCTCCTTGCCTGCCTGCTTCATTCCGAACTTGTTTTTTTCAGCAAAATCGGTGGCTCCGATGTAGAATGCGTCTTTTTTTCCGGGCGTACTTTCCTCCCGGATGGTGAATTTCGCTCCGGTGGCCTGTTCCAGAAAGAGTTGAAGTTCTTTGGCCGCGTTCATTTCCGCTTCGCCGGATTTGACCCGGTTGACAACGATATCCAGCTTGGCCTGTCCGTTTTCGGCAATCGTTCCGGCGGAAGCGGAAATAGCCGGGAAGACGGACAATACGGACAGAAAGAAGAGAATCACTGTTTTTTGCATCGGAGATTTCCTTTATGAGTATACACAATGAGCGTGACCGGGAGCCGATGTGTCAGAACGATGGCGTGGGAGCGGTTTTCAGCAGCTTGAGATTCCACGGATGGGTGGACGTGTAGTTGGCCGTTGCCCAGGTGGGACCTCTCACATATTGGGTTGGATACGTCCGGAGATTCCCGGCGACGCACATGACCGTCGTCATTTTCTTGAGGTGTCTGGCGAAGGGGGTAGTGGTGTTGATGAAGTTTCCGATCCATGCGTAGTAGTGACCGTTGTTGCAATCATAGCCGGTAATGTCCATGAGCAGCAGATGGGAAGAAGGTTGCGGAATCGATTTTGTGGTCATCGCCGGAATGGCCGCGGCGCCGCCCCAGTCCTGCGGATTGGAGAGTCCGCCGAGCTGATAATTGTAGCCGTACAGCACGTAATTCGGTCCCACCAGCGGGGCTCCTGATGCGTTCACGCATTTATGCTGATCGGACGGGCACATGAAGACGCTGTTTTTATAGTTCTGAGACGGAAGTGTTTTGGAATAAATGTATTCCGCCGTCTGTGTCACCCAGGACAGCGTGGGGGAAGAGGTCGTTATCAGTTTCGGAAACTGTTCGTTCTGGTCGCTGAAATACATATTGAAGCCCATCCCGATCTGCTTCATATTGGCGGCGCATTTGATGTCGCGGGCCTTGTCCCGTGCGGAGTTCAGCGCCGGCAAAAGCATTCCGGCCAGAATCGCGATGATCGCTATCACGACGAGGAGTTCTATAAGGGTGAAAAATCGCCGCGCTCCTCTGACTTTTCCTTTCGTTTTCATGCCGGAATCCTTTCCTTGAGATTTTATTGAAACGGGCTTGTATTGTAAATTATAAATGTTATTTTAACCTAAACAAGACTAAAACACATTGTTTTTATGACAAAAACACAGTATTTCAAGACCTTTTTACAGAAAAATGCTCCAACTGGTTGAAAACATTGATTTCTCTTTCCATTGCATCCGTCTTGAACGGGTGGATCGGCATTGGCGTACGGAACTTTTTCGGAAGGAGTTCGTCATCATTCCATACAGCCGGCTCTATCTTCCTCTGGAAGGAGAGGCCTTCGGTGAATTCGGCGACGTGAAGCTCCATTTTCGTCCCGGGTTCATTTATCTGCTGCCTCCTTATGTGAAGGCAAGGGTCTGGTGTCCGAATTCCATGCTCAAATACTGGACTCACTTCAACGCGCACATTCAGGGAACTTCTCTGGACGTTTTCAACGCGGGCCGCTGCGAGTATGAAATTCCCGTATCCGACCCGACTCTGTTCACGGAAATGTTCAAAGTCCTGATCCGGGTTCAATCTCCGGATTACTACATGAAATACCCGCCGTCCGGAGTGAACAAGCTTGAGGCGGACGCCGCCATTTCACTTCTGCTTGCGCCTTTTTTCAGGAGCATTCTGGCCACTTCCTCCAACACGACCACCTGCGATCAGCGGATACTGGAAGTCCTCCTTTACATCGAACAGCACATCTCCGAACGGGTCGAACTTTCTTCGCTGGCGGCAATCACCAAATTGAACCCGACCTATCTCTCCAACTTGTTTACCGCTAAAATGGGCGTTCCCCTCATCCGCTACATCAATGGACGAAGGGTTGCCAACGCCATTCGCATGCTCCGGGACAAATCTTTGTCCATCAAGGAAATCGCCGACCGTCTCGGCGCCGAAAATCCGCTGATCTTTTCACGGTTGTTCAAGCGCCACACGGGACGCACCCCCCTCGAATACCGGACGCAGCTCCTCAAAGAGGAAAAATGAGTTCCGGCATCCGTTGAAAACCCATATTACGGACAGATTTTCAAAGGTTTTCCCTTGAAGTAGGGAAGCAGGATGTCTTCCATGGAATAAAGCCCCTTTTTTGCTTTCAGGATGCTTCTTGCGGCGAACAGCGCACCGTTCCCGAACGCTTCGCGGGAGATCGATTCGTGCTTCAGGCGGACCGTCTGAAACGGGAACCCGAAAAGGATTTCGTGGCACCCCACGATCCCGCCTGCCCGAATGGTTTTGATCGATGTTTCGTCCATTTCCAAAAGGCCCGCAATTCTCCTGGCTGTGCCTGAAATTCCTTGTTTCCCCTTGAAATGTTCTTCGATGATCTGAACATCCGAATGGGGCGCGATGGTTTTGAGAACCCGCGCGGCCAGCATCAGGAAATTGATCCCGATCGTGATGTTCGGCGACCACAGCACCCGGGTCTTTGCGCCGAGTTCCTGAATCTTCTGGATCATTTTCGGGGGATATTCCGAGACCGCGCTCACGATCGCAATGCTTCTTGCCGCCGCTTCCCTGCCATAGAAGCCGAGACTGTCCGACGAGGAAAAATCGATGATTACGTCTACCGGGTGCTGTTCGAAAAGATCGGCCGCACTCCATTCGTTCCGGGAAAAAATGTAACCCGGTTCTTCCGCCGGTATCCCGAGGAATTCGGGAGCCGATTTGTGTTGAAGTATGTCGGATTTTCTCACAACCCAGCAAAGCTGCGCCCCGCGGCTCCGGAGCAATACGGAGGCTACCGCTTTTCCCGCCCGGCCGAAACCGAATAATCCTACTCTCATAATATATATCCTCCTCTTGTTGGAATGATGGATGCCGCTCAGACCGGAAACACCTGCATCCGTCCCGCGAACATCTGATGCAAATACTGAATAAAAACACACTCGAAGAAGAGTTTTTATATGCAGAGATTGACTTTCGAATATATTTCTCTTCTTCGGCAATGTCAAACCGGAGAAGGAGAAAAAACCGGAATTTAACTTTTTTTGTATGGCGTCAGTGAACCATTTCCGTTTCTGTAAAGAGTCATGCAATACTCTCAGTATTGCCGTGATCCAGCCGCGGAGGCTGGTCGTGCAGATCACGAAATCTCCCGCCCGGAGCGGTTTCC
>CAYWZD010000247.1:0-6323 GCA_964462755.1 uncultured Victivallales bacterium
GGTGGAATGCTTTAACCGTCTGCCCGTGAACGTCCAGTCGCTGGTCTCCTTCTGAATCTTGGAAAGTTGACTGAAATGAGTATAAAGATTACAGAAAACGGATTTGCACGGATTCGGATTTCCATTCCTCAGAATCCGGGGAAAATCCTGAGATTCGCGGCCGGGGAACTGGCGGCTTACCTCTATCGTGTAACCCGGACCGGAACCCGGATTCTTCAGGACGGGAAAAGCGGATCGGGCATCATTTCCCTTTCCTCCGGAAATGAGGAAGATCAGGATTCCTTTTCCATTATAGCGCAAAATTCCTCCATTTCCATCCATGGTTCGAATCCGCGTGCGACTCTGTTCGGCGTATATGAACTTCTGGAACGCTTCGGATGTGTTTTCGCCGTTCCGTTCGATGAATTTGTTCCGGACATTCCGACTCTTGAACTGGAAGATTTTTCAACGGAACAGACGGCTTCTTTCGGAAACCGTTCCGTTTACAACACTCTGCTGATCTTCAGCCGGTCCGTCCAATTCGATGGATTTGAACCGCAACGGTTCCTGCCACAGATTGCATGGCTGGCGAAACGGAAGCTGAACACCTTTGTTTTTTCCGTGGACTTCGACCGTTACGATCTCTGGGACAGTTTCAAATTTCAAGCCATGGATGAACTGGAAAAAAGGGGATTGCGAATTTGTCTTGCCAATGCCTCCATGGAATATTTTTTTCCGCAATCCGATCTGCAGGATGCCGGAGATTACGGAGCATCCACCTATGTTTCGGAACATCCGGAATATTATGATGAAAAAGGCATTCTCCGTGTCGGGTTGCCGGCCGTGAGACGGATCATTGCGGAGCGCTGTGTCGAATTCATCCTCGCTCATCCCGAATTGGAATCCGTAGCGATTGCACCTTCGCCGAAACTACTCGGAGGAATTCTGCACAGCGGTTCCTCCACAGCGTCCATCTTTGAACTTTTCAACGAGACCTCCCGGAAGCTTCATTCTTCCGCACCGGATAAAAAACTGATGGTCCTCCTTCACGGGGAGCTATCGAACCTTCCCGCCGGTTTTGTTTTCGAGAAGAACATCCTGCCTCTTTTCTCCTCTTCCAGAGTCGATTTTCACTACGACCTCCGGGCGCCCGTGAATGTGGATGAATTGGCACGGGGAAAACAAATGGCGGAGGACGTTCCATCCGTCTGGATCGACAATCTCTGGAGTGAAGTTCCGGTGACACCGCTTTGCGGAACCATCAGGAAAAACTTTGAAATCTATAAGGAACTTGGAAATTCAGGAGCCTTCGCACATGCCGGGCCTTCCTACAATTTTCTTGGAAACAGAAATAGCCGCGCGTTGGATTTCTACGTGTATTCCGGTCTTCTGTGGAACCTTGACAAAGGCGAGGATGAATTCAGGAAAGAATGGGTTCGCGGCATGTTCGGCGAAGCGGCCGGAGACATGCTGGAGTTCTACCGTCTGCTGGAAGTCCGGCACGAAGCGCTTTCCGCGCAATATGAGATGAAAATTGCCGCGTCCTGGCTTGATCTGGAGCTTTGTCATGAGGCCCAGAAATTTCTGGACAAAGCCCGGTCCGCCGCTTCCTCCGACTCTATTCGCACCCGTATCGACGCGGTCAATGTTGCCATGCTGAACGCCTGTGTCTACCGGACTTATCCGAACGGGATTCCGCCGGAAGACGAATTCCTCCGGTGATACGCTCAATTCGATTCCAAAAAGGAGTTGTTTCAAAATGAATCAGATACTGCTTGCGGATAACCGTTCCACGGAACTGGAAATATGGATTCCGCCGGAATCCGGGCGGGTGATGCGTTTCGCCTCGCGCGAACTGGCGTCCTACCTTCATAAAATGTGCGGCGCGGAATTCCCCGTTGTCACGGAACCTTCGCGAAAGAAAACCATCCGGCTCAAGGCGGGTTCGGAGAAGTCCTCCGGAAAGGACCGCTTCGAGCTGAATATCGCCGAAAACGGAATTACCATCGACGCGTCTTCCCCGAGAGCCGCTCTCTACGGCGTCTATGAACTGCTGGAAACGGCCGGATGCGCCTTCGTGGAACCAGGAATCGAAACGGTTCCTTTCCGGAGCCGCCTGGAATTGCCGGTCCTGCGAAAAACGCAGGAAGCCGCCTTCGAACTGCGGAACATCTTCCGGGAACAGATCATCCCCGACAAGCACGCTGTCTACCGGGGGCTTGAGCCCGGCCACCATCTGCCGCAGATCGACTGGATGGCCAAGCGCAAACTGAATCACTATAATTTCTATATCGATTATGACCGCTACGACCTGTGGGAAAAGCATAAATCCTCCATTCTGGACGCCCTGCTCGATCGCGGTTTCCGGCTTGAGGTCTGCCATCATTCCATCGGATACTTCTTTCCTCCGGACGAACCGCACGACTACGGGAATTTCGGTCCCGCCACTTATTATGCGATGCATCCCGGCTGGTATAAGGACGGTCAGGTGCGGATCGAACTGCCAGAGGTCCGGAAAATCCTCTGCGAAAGATATCTGGCCTATGTGAAACGGAATCCGGAACTGAACATGATCGGGCTGTGGCCCGGCGATTCCTCCATGCCGCCCCCGTCTCCGGAAATGAACGTCGCAGACGGATATCTGGATTTCTGGAACGAACTTGCCGCGGCGCTGGCTTCCGACTTCCCGGACAAACGCCTCAGCATCATTGCCTACATCGATCTGCTCTCGCCTCCGAAAACACTTCACGGAGCCGACAACGAACAGATATGGTTCTGTCCTATCGGCACAAACTACCACTATTCCATGCTGGATCTTCCGTATAATGCAAAGTTTCTCGACGATATGGCCGGATGGATCCGGAAAATGCCCCCCGGACGAGTCAATGTCTTCGATTACTTCGGCTGGCAGCCGCCCCTGCTTCCTCTTTCACGTCTGGTTCAGAGAACCCTTTCCGCATACCGGTCTCTCGGCGCGGGAGGAGCCTATGGCTGGTGTGGGTTCACCTACAATCTGATGGGGGCCGATTACCGCTGGGCCAAGGAACTGTATGCGTATGCCAATATGCTCTGGAATCCGGATTGTGACATCGAGGCGCAGGAACAAATCTGGGCCCATGGCGTTTTTGGAGCCGCCGCGCCGGAGATTCTGGAATTTTTCAACATTCTCCGTGTCGAGCACGAACATCTGGCGGAAGAAGGACTGGCATCCATGAAGCCCTGGATTCCTCTTTCCTTGTTCAAGCAACTTGCCCCGGTTCTGGCGGGAGCCCGGAAAAATGCAGGAGATGAACAAGCCGTACGGCGGATTGATCTTCTGGAACAGCTTGCGGCCAACGCCGTTTGCAGCCGGATTTACTCTGACAAGAGAGGCATGCCTTCCCTGCTGGATTCCCTTTGAAGTCTTCCCGCGAATGATTCCCGAAAGATAGAGCAGACTGTTTGTCTATCTCTTACCGGAAGTCTCCTGCTTCCCACCAGAGGGAAAAACGGAATGGATGCGGGAAAAGCTGAATCATAATCATTTCCAGAAACATGAAAGGATTTTCAATGGGATTGCTTGACTGGGTTATTGTTGTCGCATTTCTTGCGTTCATCGTCGGAATGGGAATCTATTCCATGAAATACGTAAGAAGCGTAACGGATTTTCTGGCTTGCGGCCGTGTATGTGGACGTTATGTGATTTCCGTCGCGGACGTGGCCAGTGCATTGGCGCTTGTCTCTTTGCTTGGATATGTGGAGGTCAGTTATAAAACAGGGTTTCTGGTTGGATTCTGGGGATCTCTTACAACTCCGGTCATGCTGCTCATCTCCCTGACGGGATTCGTATATTACCGCTTCCGGCAGACCAAGGCAATGTCATTCGGGCAGTTCATCGAAATGCGTTACAGCAGGTCCTTGCGGATTTTTGCTTCTACATTGCGGTCCATTGCGGAAATGCTGGCAAACATGATCCTTCCTGCTCTTGCCGGACGTTTTTTCATTTATTTTCTCGATCTCCCGACTTATTTTACCGTCTGGGACGTACGGATATCAACCTTCATGGTTGTGATGGTGATTTGCCTTGGCCTCGCAATCACGATGATTTTGATGGGAGGCAGCGTCACCCTCGTGATCACAGACACCTTTCAGGGACTGTTGGCTTATCCGATTCTTGCACTTTTCGTTCTGTTCGTGCTTTGGAAATTTTCCTGGACAAATGAAGTCATGCCGGTCATGTTTGATCGCGCGCCGGGAGAAAGTTTCATGAACCCTTACGATGTCTGCAATTTGAGAGACTTCAATCTGTTCATGGTGGTGGTCGCCATCTTTTCCGGTGTTCTGAATCAGGGAATTGGCGTGGGGGCCGGAGGAAGCACCTGTGCGGCAAAAAGTCCTCATGAACAGAAAATGGCGGGAGTTCTCGGCGCCTGGAGGGGCGGGTTCATGGGAATGTTCTATCTTCTGCTTGGAATCTGCGTAATTGTTTTCCTGAATCACAAGGATTTCGCGAAAGAAGCCACGGAAGCCCGTCACGAACTGGCAAGCCGGATCACCAATGAAATCATACAGGACAAACCGATCCGTGACGAGATCATGACAAAGACCCATGCCATTCCGGAAGCCAATCATACAATCGGAGTCGATCCGCCCCTGTCTCAGGTCCGAAACCTTGACACCCCGTATGTCGATACGGTCATTGCCATTTCCAAGGAGCATCCGGAAGCTCAAATTCAGGGGAAAGTTCAAGAATTCCGAACGCTTTTCCATCAACAGATGCTCCCTGTGGTCATGCGGAAAATTCTGCCGCCGGGCATGATGGGATTGTTCTGCCTGTTGATCATCCTGATGATCATTTCCACAGATGACGGCAGAATTTACAGTGCATCGTTGACATTGTCACAGGACCTGATTCTTCCCCTGATGAAAAAGCCTCCGACTCCAAAACAGCATATCTGGATTATCCGGTTGGTCACGATCGGAGTAGGAGTGTTTTTCTTCTTTGGCTCTTTATTCATGTCGCAGCTTGACTACATCAATCTCTTCGTGATGGTCATGTACGGAATCTGGTCGGCAGGGGCCGGCATTATCGTTCTTGGCGGATTGTATACACGATTCGGAACGGCGCAGGGAGCCTGGGCAGCGCTGCTTTCCGGGTCCGGCCTGATGGTTACCGGAATCGTGATTCAACGGCAATGGGCTACCGTGGTATATCCATTTCTGGACCGCCATGACTGGGCCAATTCCGTAGGAAAATTCATGTCCGCGGTTTCCGGACCGTTCAATCCATGGATTGTCTGGAACATGAATCCGCACAAGTTCCCGATCAATGCGATTGAACTCAGCTTCATTGCAATGCTCCTGAGCATTTTCGTCTATTGTGTGGTTTCCTGGCTTACCTGCCGCCGGCCTTTCAATCTCGACCGTATGCTTCACCGGGGAAAATATAATACGGACGGTCTGGTTGAAAACACTTCCGTCTGGACTTGGAAAACCTTTTTCAGCAAGTTCATCGGGATCACAAACGAATACACACGTGGAGATAAAATCATAGCCTATTCTGTTTTCTGTTATTCTTTCGGACTGGGATTCTGCCTGTTTCTTATTGTTGTCATCTGGAATATTTTCCATCGCTGGCCCGCCGAATGGTGGGGCGGCTATTTCCTGATTTTTTCCATGATTGTCCCCGGGATTGTCGCACTCGTTACAACCGTTTGGTTTCTGATTGGCGGGATCAGAGATTTACGCCGGATGTTCCATGACCTTGAACACAGGGAAATCAACGACCTCGACAATGGAATGGTCGAAGGCCACATCTCTCTTGCGGATAAATCCAAACTGGAGAAAATTGATCAATCTGAAGCTGATTTAAAGAAATAATGTCAATGACATTCTCCTAAAGACTATGTCAACATCGGGCTGGGCACAGTGATCCGCTGCCATCAGGAACCCCGGCAAGTCACGTTTCAACAACAGCGAGGACCTGCGGTGCCGCCCTCCCCTTAACGCTGGGCATATTACGTCTATGAAGTCTGGCGGAAGGAAAACCGTGAGGTCTCCGGCCTCCGTTGTTTTGAAGGAAGTCAGTTGTTTTGTTCAATTACCGCTGGCTCCGCTTATGCGATGACTGTCCACGATGTGCAGGGATAACCCTTTTTCCGGATACACTTTGTTCTGGGCGGCTATCCCCTTTTCCACGTTCAATTCTATACGGAGCTTTTCCGGGTCCGCACTTTCAACGGCTTTACGCTGAACATAAAGGATTAGTCAGCCCCATTCCAGAGGTAAGGGAGAGTAATTACGCAGTGATCCCCATGGGATGAAAACTTTTGGCAAGGTTGAATCAGGAAAAATTACAGATTGTT
>CAYWZD010000248.1:0-6299 GCA_964462755.1 uncultured Victivallales bacterium
CAGATTCGATTGTTCGTCACCGCGCATCCTGCTGAACAGCCGCGAATCCGGAGAGGTCTGCTATCTGGTGGCTGGCAACGATCACCGAACCTTCGGAGATCGCGTCGGACAATGGCTCTCCATGCTGGAAAAGGGCCTGCCGGAAGACGGCGTTTTCACCTTGCACGGATTCGAATACGAGCCGGAGGTGTATGAGTTGACCTCGCATCGAAAGCTGGAAGTGACGGCGGACGGAAACGGGGATCATCGTTTTGAGTTCACCCTGCCGCCTGCTTCGGGTGCGATCTTTGCCGTTTATCCGAAACAGAACCCGTCTTTGCGGGTCCTTCAGCCGTGCGTGAACCGTCTGCGGGTGGAAACCGGCTTCACGGCCGGATTGCAGCCGTTGAAGGTGGAGATCTCCCTGCCCGACGGACAGCCGTATGACGGCGGCGGTTATGTCACGGCGGAACGCGGAGTCCGGGAACTGGAAATCAAGCCCGCCCTCAATGAACCGGAAGGCGAATGGACAGCGAACATCACGGATTTGACGACCGGCGGGCAGTTTTCCGCAAAATTTTCCGTTGTACGGGAACAAACCGGAAGCGGCTTGCAACAAAAGCAAAAGGACAGTGTCCAATATAAGGGGTGAAGCAGATGAAAACAAAATTATGCATAATCCTGGCGGTCGCGGGACTGGCGGCTCTGGCAATCGATACCGATGCGGAGAAATTTTTCAACCACAATGTCGGATCGAAGTCGGTCAAACTGCCTCAGAACGAAATTTATCCGCGCGGACGCCTGTTTCCGTTTTCCTTTTACTCGACAGGCGGCGGAAGCGAGGCCAAACGGGGCGATCTGCTGTCCGAAGAGCAGAGGACTGCCGACCAGCAGCAGATCATCAAGGGCGGTGTGACGATGATCGGCCCGCAGTATGAACTGAATGACAGTTCACTGGAAACGGCCCGCAAAAACGGCGTCAAAATGATCTATACCATCCAGCCGGTCATCGACGGAGTCGTCGTCGACCGGAAGTGGATTCACAAGCTCACGGAGGAAAAGAAACAGCTCGACACCGCGAAAGTAAAAACAGCGGTGGCTTCGATCGTCAAGTCGGTGGCGGACCGCCCGGAAATCGCCTGGTGGGACATTACCCCGGAAGAATTGCGTTACTGGGTCCCCAACGAAGCGGAATATCTGAAAACAGTCTATGAGGCGATCAAGGAAAACGATCCGCTGAAACGGCCCGCCTTCATGTATGAGCCCGGACACAAAAACGCCGTAGGACTGGCAAAGATGCTGCCCTGGCAGGACCTCTTGGCAAAAGGGATGTATCTGAACTATTCCGGCAGAAAAAACCAGCGGGGCTGGGCGAGATATTCGACCGAGCAGGAAGTCGAGGCGATCCGGATGGCCAAGCGTCCGGAAGTGGTGCCGCTGGCTCTGCCGGAAATGTTCCAGCAGCCGGAAGCACGCGAACTGAAACTGATCCGCGACTGGGTCCGGCACGATGTCTACTGCGCGCTGGTCAACGGCGCCAAAGGCGTGGTGGTCTTTTCCGGCAGCAGGCGTCCGAACTTTGCCGCACGGGAAGATTATCTCCGGGCTTATCTGGAAGTCTGCGGGGAATTGACGGGACCGAAAGGGCTCGGACAGGTTTTCCTGTTCGGCAAGCCCATGCACGATCTGGAATTCGCGGTGGTGGACGGTCCCGCCGAAACGGTGCTGAAGGAACGCAAGGGAGAGATCACCTATCCGGCGGTCTCGATGGCCAATTATTCATGGGAGAACCGGCGTTATGTGTTTCTGGTGAACTCTTCCGTGCAGGCCCTGAAAGTCATGGTGTCGGGACTGGTTTACGGCAGCGGCGTCACCGTGAAGGGAATCTTCGATCCCAAGCTTGAATTCACCGCGCCGGAGGGGGATTTCGAGGTCGAACTCAAACCGTTTGAAGTGGCTGGTTTTGAAATATACTGGAAAAAATAAAACAAGGAGGCTGAAATGAAAAAACGGACAAATTTCACATTAATCGAACTCCTGGTCGTGATTGTGATCATCACAATTCTGGCATCGATGCTGCTGCCGGTGCTGAGCAGAGCCCGGAGCAAGGCGATCACGATCGAATGCGCCGGGAACCTGAAACAGAACGGCTTGCTTCTGGGGCTTTATCAGCAGGACTTCGGCATGTACTTCGTCAACCACAACACCTCCAGCGGAGAATGGCGCACCATGCCCGCCGCCGGCTGGGTCTGGAGCGCATTGCTGGTGCACTGCGGGTATGTCCAGGGGAACAGCAAGATGTTTTATTGCCCGAAAGCCGTCAATGCAATCCCGGGTTTCGACAGCGACAATCTGATGCTCTCTTACGGCGCCTTCTACACGAACATCACTTCCTATTGGACGATCAACCTGAAGAACTCCGACATCCAGAAATACGGCTTTTCGAAAACAATGATGGTCGGCGACGCGGGGAACGCGGCATCCTCCACGCCGGGCTCTCCCTACTTCAAAATGCTGTCCACAACCGCGGCCGGAAGCTATTCGCGGCTGTTCGCCCTGCACAACAATTACGGCAACACGCTTTTCGCCGACGGCCATGTCAATTCGGAAAGTCTGCGCACACAGCGCAACGACTACAAGGGACTTTATTACGGCGGCCTGATTCAGGTAAGAACGTTCCTGATCGGCGACATCGGAAAATGCGCTATACAGGAATACTGACGCTGCCCCGTTCAATCAGCGGGACCTCCAGCAGACGGTTCGCCGGAGCCTTTCCGCTCACAACCCATCGCTGGAGCATATCCACCGCGTTTTCGCCCAGTTCGTGCAGCGGTTCATGAAACGTGGTGAGCCCCTGCAATGCCGCTTCCGGCCAGGTGCAGTCGTCGAACGATATGACGGAAATATCCCCGGGAATCCGCAGTCCTTTGAATGCGGCGGCGGCATACAGCACTTTGGCGCGATAGTCGCGCATGGTGAAGAACGCCGTCGGCGCCTTGCGGCTCCCCAATACTTTCAACAGCGGTTCCGTGGGAAGGGTGTGAATGTCGGTGACAATCCATTCCGGATGGAATTCCAGAGCGTATTCTTCCAGTGTCTGCCGGTAGGAGGCAATGGCCTCGTGATAAATATAATCGTCCTCAGCCCCCGTCAGGAGGCCGATCCGGGAATGTCCCCGCTGTCGTAGATAATCGATGGCCGAGCGGGTGATTTTCCGGAAGTCGACGCCGCCTTTCACCGCCTCGAACCCGTGCATGTCATGCGCGATCACGCAGGGAATGCCGGCCTTTTCCAGCGGCCGGATCAGTTCTTCGTATCCCTGACACTGGAGATAGATCACTCCCTGGATGTCGCCCCGGCTGCAGGCGTTGATGATGGATTCGGTCATGTTGTCGGAGTCGGAAAAGGAAATGAGCACTTCGACGTTTTTCATCTCGGCGGCATGGCAGACGCCGCACATGGTATGCATGGCGACCGGCAGATATCCGAAGCTCCCGAAATCGGAGGGACGCATGTAAAAACGGCGAAGAACGGGTTTCTCCGAGGTATATTCGGTCACCAGCGCGCCGCGTCCGGGGCTCAGCTGCAGCAGACCTTCCTCCTGAAGCATTTTCAGGATCATGTGCACGGCGCTTTTGGAGAGTTTCAGCCGTTCCCCCAACGCCCGCACAGACGGCAGATATGTGCCCGGCTTGTAGCATCCGCTGATGATTTCCCGCCTCAGAAAATCGCGGCAGCCTCGTATCTTCTTCATGACATTTCCCTTTATGACAGGTTTTGTCCGGTTTTACACCCATTTTTCCGTTCCTGAAAGCCGGGAAGGATAATGTATACCGGGGAAATCCCCAATGCAAGCGGAAAAAGATTTTTTGAACGCCAACCTATTTTCCGGTCATGGCGCTCACATCGATCATGTAGACCTGACGCGATCCCTCGTGAATGGAGTCGATGCAGACCGTCCGATCGTCCCGCGACCAGTTCGGGTGGAGGTCGCAGCGGGTCGGTCCCGGGTAGGACGGATCAGAATAGAACGCGCCGATCTCGAAAGCACGCTTTTCCGCCAGCTGGTAGAGGAACAGGTGGCGGCAGTTGTCCTCCAGCGGATAGCTGTCGGTCAGCATCCATTTCCCGTCGGAGGAGAAGGAACAGTGACCGTCTCCTGGGAACACGTTCTCAGCGATCAGTTCTGTCTTGTGGGTCCGGTCGGTATAGAGATAATACTGCCAGCCGTGCTTGTAACGGTTGGAGAAGTTGATGATCCTGTCCGGGGCTGTCCACGTATAGTGCGAACTCATGTTTTCAAGGTTCAGCGGCCAGATGCCCGTGCCGTCGATGTTGGCGGTGAACATGTGCGTGATGTGCCAGCCGGGAGTGCCGTCCTTATTCCACAGACGCCAGCGGTGGAAAAAGGCGATCCGGCGGCTGTCCGGGCTGAACAGCATGTGGTTGAACCAGCCGGGGGTGTTCTCCATGTCCGAACGGTAGAACATCTCCGTGACCTGCGCCACATTGACGATGAGTTTCGAGGTATTGTTTTTCAGATCCACAAGGAACACGCCGTCGTTGTCGGGAGACTTGACTTTTTCCGTCGGGTCGAACGCGCCGGGATAGCCGTAGCCGGGACGTTCGCGGTCCAGACGGGAAAAGTTGAGGCTCAGAGCCCACCGTCCGTCGGGGCTGAGACAGTATACCGGACGGCAGAGCGTTTGTTTCTCCCCGGTCTTCACATCCAGAATGCGGGAGACGAAATGGTCGTCTTCGCGGTCATTGTAGATCACCTTCGTGTCCGCGTCGTTCAGCCATTGGAACATGCATCCCTGCTGCCAGCACCAGGCGCCGGTCTCGGCCAGCGGAATGAAACGGTCGCCGTTGTGAAGGTCGATCATGCCGAGGACGGCTTTTTCCCCGGGCTCGGGCTGACGCGCCGTGAAAGAGACTTCCTGCGACAATAGATAACACCCCGATTTGTCCCACGGGAATTTGTCGAAATACCCGAAGAAATGATGTTTCGGACCGTTCGTGACCCGACGAACCGGGAGATGCTGTTTTTCGATCATGATTTTTACCGTATTCCTTCTGTGATATTTCAGGTGGATTGCCGCACAATCAGTTTCTGGGGAATACAAATCCGTTTTGCCGGACCTGTTTCTGTTTTCTTCAGACGCCGGACCATCAGGGACCAGACGGTTTCGGCAAAATATCCGCTGTCATATCCGATCGTCGTCAGCGAAGGATTGGAATATTCGCCGAAGGTGATGTTGTCGAACCCGGCCACCGCGCAATCTTCGGGCACCCTGATATGATGCTTCCGGAGCGCTGCCAAAATGCCGAGAGCCCCCAGGTCGTTCGAGGCGATGACAGCTTCCGGCGGACGTTTGAATTTTTCCAGATACTTCTCCATGGAAACAAACCCGGTATCCATGCGTCCCGCCGGAACCTCCCATACGGAAATCTCCTTTTCCATCCCGTGTTCCCGCATCGAGCGGAGGTAACCGGGCGTTTTCAGACTGCCGGCAAGCGAGTCAAAGAACACGATCTTCCGGTATCCTTTTTCCAACAGATGGGAAGTGAGATGGAAAGCGCTGTCCGGAAAATTGATCTCCACACAGTCGGCGAGCTCCGTCTGAGGCTGCCCGAAGACCACGACGGGAGTCCCCTTCTGGCGGCATTCCTGAAGAAGCGTGCCCAATGGCTGTTCTCCCGTAAGCCCCCATATGGCGCCGACGACCATTCCGTCCACCCGGCGCGCCAACAGATCCTCCAGCGCGTCCAGATTTTTCAGGTTCCAGTCGTAGGAAAGGGATACAGTCAGCAGACGGTAGCCATCCCGTTCGGCGCAAAAACGGAGTTTCTCACAGAATTCCATGCGCACGGGGTTGTCCGGCTCGGTGACGGCTACGCCGATGATGGAGGTTTTCTTCAAAACCAAGCTCCGGGCGTTGAGGTTCGGCCGGTAGCCGAGCGCGGAGGCAGCCTCTTTGACCCGTTCGCGTGTTTTGAGCCCGATGTCCGGCTTGTCTTTCAGGGCGCGGGAGACGGTATTCACCGATACCCCGACCAATTTCGCAATATCTTTCAAAGTGGCTGCCGGCATGTTTTCCTCCTTTTCATTTTACTTAAAATATAACTACATTATGGTTAATGTCAATCCCCTCCCCTAAAAAAAAGTAATTTTTTCTTTTTCTGGCATTGACAAATAAAAAAACAGAGCTTATAATTACGAAAGACAAAACAATTAACGTTAATGTAAAATAAGGAGAACTCTCATGAAAGCAATGGTGTTCCACGCCCCTATCCGTAAAACAAATTTCACATTAATC
>CAYWZD010000249.1:0-6267 GCA_964462755.1 uncultured Victivallales bacterium
TCGTTGAAAAACATGGAGAATCAGGTTTTTTTGATTTGCCGGGAACAAGGCAGAATAATAAATTCCAGAAATGATGTTTTTTCTCTCTTGACATCAAGGTACGCCACGATCATAATAATAGGCATATTTTCAAAACAGGATGAAAAATGGCGTATCCTCCCAAAATTGAAAAACTGTATTGCCGGATGAACACTCTTCTGTCGGCGGAATATTTTCCGGGCGCGAAACTGCCCTGCGAACGTGAATTCGCACCGCGGATGGGAGTCTCCCGCAAAACGCTGGCGAAAGTATTGCAGCGCCTTGCCGAAGAGCGCAAAGTCGTGAGGGACAATACCGGCACTTACGTTTTTCAGGAAAGCCGCACTCCGTTTTCCCGGAGGCTGGAGCAGGAACCGGTGAGTATTCTTCTTCCCGTTCCCGACTATACGCTGGCCTGCGGCTTTTCCAGCCGTTACGCACATGACCGCACGATTCAGGGTGCGCTGAAAGCGGCCTTGAAGCATGACTCCAGAGTGGTGACGGTTCCCGTCACGGAAACCAACAATCCGGATGAAATCAATTATTCACAGCTCCGGGGCCTTCATTCCGGGAGCCGGGTCATCTGCAACAGTCCCTGGTTCCGGAAGATCTTTCCCGTGTTGTACGCTTCCCGCTGCAGAATCGGATTTCTGGGAGTGTCAGGGGAGTCCTTGAGTTCCGTCCCGGAAACAACGGACTTTGTTGCTTTCTGTCCCGAAAACCATATAGAATCCTTTTTGAAGGGCGGAATCCGTTTTCTGCGTGACGCGGGCGCTGTGAATATTTTGTATTTCGGGAGTGATACGGCGGAGGTTTCCCTTGAAGGGGAGGCATACTTCAACCGGACGCTGGAAGAGCAGCGGCTTCCCCGTGGAGAATTTGCCGTTTTCAAATCTTCCACGACGCTCCCGGAACGCCTTTCGCTTCTGAAACAGTTATGTGCAAAGGGAAAATACGACGGTCTCATTCTGGAACTCAACCCATTCCGGGAACACGACTGGGAATTTGATTTCTACGAGGAAACCGGAATATCGGAAAGTCTGCCGATGATCACCACGGTCAGCGACCTGATTTTTCAGGATAAGGTGGCATCCTATGCAAGAGTTGGACATTATCCTGTCATGAAACACAGTTTTGAGGCAACGGAATTTCTTCTTTCGGAAAAGCACGGGCATTTTTTCCGGGACGTCGGATATGAATTTCCGACGGTTCGAGAATTCATGGAATATCATCATTTCAAACAGAAAGGGAATATATGATGAAGAGAAGTAGAGGTTTTACATTGATCGAGCTCCTGGTCGTGATAGCGATTATCGCGATTCTGGCTTCGCTTCTGCTGCCGGCTCTGAACCGGGCGCGGACTTACGCACGGGCGATCAGATGCACCGGGAATCTGAAACAGCTGACGCTGGTGATGACGAATTATGCGATGGAGAACAATGACCGTCTTCGGCCGGCATACGCGAAGGATGGAACGTCGGCGGGGTACTGGAGCGCCCATTTCCTGGCAATCAAATATGACATTTTCAATGTCAAAGACCCCGTCTCGAAATGGAAAGTGTGGCATTGTCCCTCCAAGTCGACGCCGACCACATCCGCCCTCAACGGCTCCTGGACCGACTACGGAATGTCTACCGTTTCCACCGGCTGTTTCACCGCCGCGGGCATGACGGGATCCTGGCGCAAGCTCGGATGGATGAAAAAGCCGTCGCAGAAATCGTGGCTGGCCGACACCCGGGAAAAAGCGGATTGCAACGGCATTGTCTACGGCGTGGGAGGGACGGTGGACTGGACGAACGTCAACCAGTATCATGATCCTGAACGCCATCAGATGAAAGTCAACTTTTCGTTTCACGACGGACATGTCGAGATGTTGCCGTACAGGACGCTGCCGGTGGTGGCGGGTTCCAGTTATGTGAAGTACATCTTTGATGAAACCGTGGCGTTTCCGTATTGACCGGGTCCAAAAAAGCGCGTCAACTTATCAGTCGGGTATCCGCCCGACCCTATTGAATTCGAGGTTTTCCGATATGAAAAAAACAGTGATGATTTTCCTTTTGTCTTCGCTTGCCCTGGCCGCTCAGGACGGCTTGCTGCTGCATAGTTCATTCGACCAGTCCCTCAATGCCGACACCGCCCGCGGCGACAAGGCGGCCGTCGTTCCGGGAAATGCACGTCTTGTGCCCGGCAAGATCGGACAGGGGTATCTTCAGGACGGCGTCGGCTCTCTCAAATATCAGACGGCAGGGAACCTCAAAGCGCAGGAAGGCACGGTCGCCATGTGGGTCAAACCGGTCAACTGGAACGGTGCTGACAACCGCTTTCATTACTTCTTTTCCGCGGGCGCATTGCAGGCAGGAAAGCGTCATCTCCAGCTTTACAAATATTACAGCGGCGGGCTTGTGTGGCTGGTCCGCAATCAGGAGGCAGGAAAAACATTTTCGCTGGCGGTGACAAATTCGTTCCGTCAGTGGAAAGCGGGAGAATGGCACCATCTTGCCGTTTCCTGGAGCAGAAAGGATAAACGCTGTTATCTCTACGTCGACGGCAAGCGTTCCGAGATGGCGTACCCTGAAAATGTTTTTCCGGACGCAGAGGAGCAGCTTGCTCCGTTTTTCATCCTCAACAATGTCGTACAGGCCCCGAATCATGACGCCGGGGACCGGACCGTGATCGACGAAGTCTACATTTTCGACCGGATCATCGGAGACGGCGGCGTGGCTGACCTGATGGAAAAAGGAACGAAAATACCACCCCCGCGATTTACGCTTCCGCCCGCTGTTTCTGTCCCTGTCATAGACGGAAAAATCAGTCCGGAAGAATATGCCGGAGCCTGGAGCACCAATGTCTTTGTCATCGCAGGACGGATGGGATTCGAGCCGCGCGAGACCCGGGCTTTCGCAGCTTACGACAAAGAAAATCTGTATCTGGCGTTTCAATCCAGAACCAAGGGCGGCGACCAGAATATTGAGGTTGCGGCCCAGTACGGCAAGCGCGACAGCGAAGTATATCTTGACGATGCGGTAGAGATCATGATCAAACCGCCGGACGGGGCGTTAACCCAGATCGTGGTCAACAGCATCGGAACGGTCTACGACACGCAGGGCGGGAAAATGGCATGGAACGGCAACTATGCGATTGCGAACATCATCGAAGGAAACTGGTGGGTTTGCGAGATCAAGATCCCTTTCCGGGAACTGGCCGCAAAACCGCCGTGTCCGGGCGATACATGGAAAATGAACCTGGCCCGGGACTGGAAAAATCCGACTACATTCGCCAGCCTGTCCGATACCCAGAGCTTTTCCGATGTGAATACAATGCCGGACTTTGTTTTCGGCGGCGCTTCCGACGCCGCGCAGACCCGGCTGGATCTTGAGCGGATTTTCGTACAGAACGCTACAATGAAAGCCGAAGTGTGGAATTTGAGCCCGAACGCCGCCTCTTATCGCCTGCAATTCTATTCATACGACAATCAGAACACGAAGGTCGTCCTCGGTGAAAGCGCGCTCCCGGTGGCCTCGGGGAAAACCGGCGTCGCCGAGCTGTCCCGCGACCTGACCAGAATCAATACCTCCCAGCTGCAGAACAGAATCGGCATTGAGCTCCAGCGGAATGACGTTGTCCTGCAATGCGGAGAATATATTCTCAAAACGTTTCCTCCGCTGACACTTTCCACCGGCGTCATCGCTTCCCGGAATGCCTGCCGCTATACCATCGACATGACGGGACTTTCCCGGCCTCTGGAGGAAGTCAGTCTGGAATGCCGTCTGATACGCAACGGGGTTGTCGAAAAGCAATGGACCATCGCCTCTCCGACGCAGCGCATCCTTGAATCGGTTCTCCAGCTGGATCAGGCAAAGCCCGGAAGCGGATACGCCCTGAATGTTGCCGTGAAGGATTCCTCCAACCGGATCATCGCGGAACGATGTGATGAATTCCGTTTCCCCGTTCAGGAGGCATGGAATAATACGGCCGCGGGGATGAGTGAACGTGTCCCCGTTCCGTGGACGGATATGGTTTACGACGGCTCCACCGTCAAGGTATGGGGACGGGAATACCGCCTGAATGAGTCCGGATTTCCCCGTTCCATCATCAGCATGGACGGTGAACTCCTGGCGTCTCCGGTGACCCTGCACCTCTCCGGCTCTTCAGGGAAAGTCGATTTGAACGGCATGAAATTCGCCTTTTTGGAACGGAAACCGACCGAAGCCCGGTTCCGTTCCACGCGGCATGGAAAGGATTTCGACCTGACTGTCACCGGCCTGTTGGAATATGACGGATTCCTGTGGTATGACGTGGAACTGCGGCCGCACGGCAAGGTGAATATCAGTCAATTCCAGTTGGAAATCCCTGTCCGCAAGGACGCGGCGCGTTTTGTCATGCTCAACCGGAGCGGAAGCGCCTATGCCACTCTGGACACAGCGGAAAAACTGCACGGAAATCAGCCGTTTTTCCAGCAGATGCTCTTCTGCAATGACGAGCGGGGACTGGCTTATTTCACGGAATCCGACGAATTCTACCATCCCCGTGCGGCCGCATCCGCAACAGAGCTGAAATCGACGGCGGACGCGGAAGTCTTGCGGATCAATTTCATTGCCGAGCCGACCGCAGTGGAGCGCCCGGTCGTCTACAGCTTCGGATTGCAGGCGGCTCCGCTGAAACCGCTGCCGAACCGGTGGCGCGACTGGCTGCAGAGCTATCGCGGCAAGTTCAACCGCGAGGCGACCATGACACAGATCTGGAGCTGGTCGAAATGGTACGGATTCCTGCGTCCCCACACGGATGCTAATTTCAGGAAGCAGATTGCGGACGTCCGCCGCAATATCCCCTCGATGCGGGTTCAGCCTTACCTGTGCCAGTATATCCTTTCAACGCTGGCGCCGGAATATAAGGTCTATGCGGAGGAATGGATGAAAAAGCCGAAATTCGAACTCATGGAATTCGGCCCGAAATACCCCGGAATCAGTGTGGTTGCGTGTCTGGGCTCCAAAACATACCGGGATTTCTGGCTCGATTCGCTGGATAAATTTCTGGCGGAATACAAAGTGGACGGTTATTACTGGGACAGCATCGATCCCGGAAGTTGTCAGAATGAGTATCACGGACACGGTTATACCGACGAAAAGGGGGAGCGCCGGGCCACGACGGACGTCCGGCATTATCGTGAATTCTACAAACGCGCCTACACGATGCTCAAAGAGCGGTTCCCGGACGCGATTGTCACGGGACATGCCAGCCAGCGCCGTTTCCTCGCAACCATCGGTTTCTCTGACGTCGTCTACGACGGGGAACAGTTTGTCAGCCGGGTTTCCGGCGACCCCAACTATTGTCATATTCTCGATGACGGTTATACGCGTGCGTATTTCGGAAAACAGTTCGGGCTGGTGCCGATGCTTCTGCCCGCGTATTACAACAATGAGAAGGAGGCAATGGCCGGAACCACTCCGACCGAATCGATTTATCTTCATGCGCTGGTCTACGATTTCCTTGTCCATTCACATCGCATCAACAACCGGATTACCGATGATGTCCTGTCGATCACAAGGAGTTTCGGAATGGGGGATGCACGCCACATCGGCCCGTGGAACAAAGAACTGTCACAACTGCTGACGTTGTCTCCGGCGGGCGGCGATCTCCGGGCTGCCGTTTATGCGCGTCAGGATAAACTGCTGCTGGTCATCGGCAACTTCGGCGAAAAGACCGTCTCCTGCAGCCTCCAACTCAAATCGAACCGGTATCTCCGTTCCGTGCCGCGGCAGCTGACCGATCTACGCGCCGGAAAACTCATTGAGTCGGATGCTTCAGGCAGTTTCAGCCTTTCCGTTCCCCCATATAATTTCCTTCTCTTGGAGGCGGCGCAGAAACCATGACCTTTCTTATTTCCATGGATATGCGCAATCCTCTGAAAGATCCTTCTATTCAAAAGCTGGGAGAAGTCCGGCAGGACAGATAAACATATTCATCCAGCGTCCAGCATGTCGCTTGCCGGAGAAAATGAGTTCTCCGGCAAGCGTTTTTTATGCTTCCCGCCGGGAAAGAATTGCCAGATCCTTTCCCATTGTTTCTTTTCTGTTTTCATGCTGATTTGCAATCTTAAGGTTAGCAATACTTTAATTGCATTGAACCCATGAGAATTTTTTTCTTACGGAAGCGTTCCTGTCTTTTGGATGATTGTTCGATCAGGCATAGAGCGAGTAGGTTCGTGACTCCGTCGCGAACTGAATTTTTTCCCTTCAGTTCGGCAGGGGA
>CAYWZD010000250.1:0-6263 GCA_964462755.1 uncultured Victivallales bacterium
CGGGTTGCCGGCCGTGAGACGGATCATTGCGGAGCGCTGTGTCGAATTCATCCTCTCTCATCCCGAATTGGAATCCGCGGCGCTTGCCCCCTCGCCGAAACTCCTCGAAGGAATTCTGCACAGCGGGTCATCCACAGCATCCATCTTTGAACTCTTCAATGAGACCGCCCGGATGCTTCATTCTTCCGCGCCGGATAAAAAACTGATGGTCCTCCTTCACGGGGAGCTTTTGAACCTTCCCGCCGGTTTTGTTTTCGAGAAGAATGTCCTGCCCCTTTTCTCCTCTTCCAGAGTCGATTTCCATTATGACCTCCGGTCGCCGATGAATGCGGAGGAATTGGCCCGGGGAAAACAAATGACGGAGGAAGTTCCGTCCGTCTGGATCGACAGCCTCTGGAGTGAAGTTCCGTTAACGCCGCTTTGCATGACCATCAGGAAAAACTTTGAAGTCTACAAGGAACTTGGAACTTCGGGAGCCTTCGCACATGCCGGGCCTTCCTATAATTTCCTTGGAAACAGAAATTGCCGCGCTTTGGATTTTTACGTGTATTCCGGTCTGCTGTGGAACCTTGACAAAGGCGAGGATGAATTCCGAAAAGAATGGGTCCGCGGCATGTTTGGCGAAGCGGCCGGAGACATGCTGGAGTTCTACCGTCTGCTGGACGCCCGGCATGAGGAGCTTTCCGCGCAATGTAAGATGAAAATTGCCGCGCCCTGGCTTGATCTGGAGCTTTGTCATGAAGCACAGAAAATTCTGGACAAAGCCCGGTCCGCCGCTTCCTCCGACTCTATTCGCACCCGTATCGACGCGGTCAATGTTGCCATGCTGAATGCCTGTGTCTATCGGACCTATCCGTACGGGATTCCGCAGGAAGACGAATTTCTCCGGTGATACGCTCAAATCGATTCCAAAAAGGAGTTGTTTCAAAATGAATCAGATTCTGCTTGCGGACAACCGCTCCACGGAACTGGAAATATGGATTCCGTCCGAATCCAGGCGGGTGATGCGTTTCGCCGCGCGCGAACTGGCGTCCTATCTTCATAAAATGTGCGGTGCGGAATTTCCCATTGTCACGGAACCTTCGCGAAAGAAATCCATCCGGCTCGCGGCGGGTTCGGAGGAGTCCTCCGGAAAGGACCGCTTCGAGCTGAATATCGCCGAAGACGGAATTACCATCGACGCGTCTTCCCCGAGAGCCGTTCTCTACGGCGTCTATGAACTGCTGGAAACGGCAGGCTGCGCCTTCGTGGAACCCGGAATCGAAACGGTTCCTTTCCGAAGCCGTCTGGAACTGCCGATCCTGCGGAAAATGCAGGAAGCCGCCTTCGAATTGCGGAACATTTTCCGCGAGCAGATCATCCCGGACAAGCACGCGGCCTACCGGGGGCTTGAGCCCGGCCATCATCTGCCGCAGATCGACTGGATGGCCAAGCGCAAACTGAATCATTACAATTTCTATATCGATTATGACCGTTACGACCTGTGGGAAAAGCATAAATCCTCCATTCTGGACGCCCTGCTCGATCGCGGTTTCCGACTTGAGGTCTGCCATCATTCCATTGGTTACTTCTTTCCTTCGGATGAAGCGCACGACTACGGGGATTTCGGCCCCTCCACTTATTATGCGATGCATCCCGGCTGGTACAAAGACGGGCAGGTCCGGATCGAACTGCCCGAGGTCCGGAAAATCCTTTGCGAAAGGTATCTGGCATACGTGAGAAGAAATCCGGAACTGGACATGATCGGGCTGTGGCCCGGCGACTCCTCCATGCCGCCCCCGTCTCCGGAAATGAACGTTGCCGACGGGTATCTGGATTTCTGGAACGAAATTGCCGCGGCTCTGGCTTCCGACTTCCCGGACAAGCGCCTCAGCATCATCGCCTACATCGATCTGCTCTCGCCTCCGAAAACACTTCACGGAGCCGACAACGAACAGATATGGTTCTGTCCTATTGGCACCAACTACCATTACTCCATGCCGGATCTTCCGTATAACGCAAAATTCCTCGACGATATGGCCGGATGGATTCGGAAAATGCTTCCCGGACGGGTCAATGTCTTCGATTACTTCGGCTGGCAGCCACCCCTGCTTCCTCTTTCCCGTCTGGTTCAGAGAACTCTTTCCGCATACCGTTCTCTAGGTGCCGGGGGCGCCTACGGTTGGTGCGGTTTTACCTACAATCTGATGGGGGCCGATTACCGCTGGGCCAAGGAATTGTACGCGTATGCCAATATGCTCTGGAATCCGGATTGTAATATCGAGACGCAGGAACAAATCTGGGCCAGCGGCGTTTTCGGCGCCGCAGCGCCGGAAATTCTGGAATTTTTCAACATTCTCCGTGTAGAACACGAACATCTGGCGGAGGAAGGACTGGCATCGATGAAACCTTGGATTCCTCTTTCCTTATTCAAGCAGCTTGCCCCGGTTTTGGCAGAAGCCCGGAAGAATGCCGGAGATGAACGTGCTGTACGGCGGATTGATCTTCTGGAACAGCTTGCTGCCAACGCCGTCTGCAGCAGGGTTTACTCTGACAAGAGAGGCATGCCTTCCCTGCTGGATTCCCTCTGAAGTTTGTCTGATGACGACTCCAAAGCATGACGGACTGTTCTGGCGTATTCTATGGAATGCGCAATTCATTATCATATTGACTGGACATTCCTGTGAATTCAAAACAACCTCTTTCCAAGAATGTTTTTTTGAAATTTACGGATATTCCCTGTTTTCGCATGAATGTTTTCCGTCAGAGTGAAAAATGTTGTTGACGTGGAAAATGATAAATCATAATTATTTCCAGAAACATGAAAGGATTTTTAATGGGATTGCTTGACTGGGTTATTGTTGTTGTATTTCTTGCGTTCATCGTCGGAATGGGAATCTATTCCATGAAATACGTGAGAAGCGTAACGGATTTTCTGGCTTGCGGCCGTGTATGCGGCCGTTATGTGATTTCCGTCGCGGACGTGGCCAGCGCGTTGGCGCTTGTCTCTTTGCTCGGATATGTGGAGGTCAGCTATAAAACAGGGTTTCTGGTCGGGTTCTGGGGGTCTCTCACAACTCCGGTCATGCTGCTCATCTCCCTGACCGGATTCGTGTACTACCGCT
The DNA here is from genome assembly GCA_964462755.1 of uncultured Victivallales bacterium. Classification (GTDB taxonomy): domain Bacteria; phylum Verrucomicrobiota; class Lentisphaeria; order Victivallales; family UBA1829; genus SIG94. Next base: position 3,105 of record CAYWZD010000250.1, read on the forward strand.
TCCGACAGACCAAGGCGATGTCATTCGGACAGTTCATCGAGATGCGCTACAGCAGGTCTCTGCGGATTTTTGCTTCGACTTTGCGGTCCATTGCGGAAATGCTGGCGAACATGATTCTTCCTGCTCTTGCTGGACGTTTTTTCATTTATTTTCTTGATCTTCCGAGTTCTTTTACAGTTTCAGGAGTGCGGATATCAACTTTCGTGGTTGTGATGCTGGTCTGTCTCGGTTTGGCGGTTCTGATGATTCTGCTGGGAGGCAGCGTCACCCTCGTGATCACGGACACCTTTCAGGGACTGCTGGCATATCCGATTCTTGCACTTTTCGTTCTGTTCGTGCTCTGGAAATTTTCCTGGACAAATGAAGTCATGCCGGTCATGTTTGACCGTGCGTCGGGAGAAAGTTTCATGAATCCTTATGACGTCAGCAATTTGAGAGACTTTAATCTGTTCATGGTTGTGGTTGCCGTCTTTTCCGGTGTTCTGAATCAGGGGATTGGCGTAGGGGCCGGAGGAAGCACTTGTGCGGCAAAAAGTCCTCATGAACAGAAAATGGCAGGAGTCCTCGGGGCGTGGCGGGGCGGATTCATGGGGATGTTCTATCTTCTGCTTGGAATCTGCGTGATTGTTTTCCTGAATCACAAGGATTTCACGAAAGAAGCCACGGAAGCTCGTCATGAACTGGCAAGCCGTATCACCAATGAGATCATTCAGGACAAACCGATCCGTGACGAAATCATGGCAAAGCACAGCGCCATTCCGGAACATCATCATACCATCGGTGTCGATTCGCCGCTGTCCCAGACCCAAAACCTTGATACTCCGTATGTTGATACGGTGATTGCCGTTTCCAAGGATCATCCGGAAGCGCAAATTCAAGGAAAAGTTCAAGAATTCCGAACGCTTTTCCATCAACAGATGCTCCCTGTGGTCATGCGGAAAATTCTGCCGCCGGGCATGATGGGATTGTTCTGCCTGTTGATCATCCTGATGATCATTTCCACAGATGACGGCAGAATTTACAGTGCATCGTTGACATTGTCACAGGACCTGATTCTTCCCCTGATGAAAAAGCCTCCGACTCCAAAACAGCATATCTGGATTATCCGGTTGGTCACGATCGGAGTAGGAGTGTTTTTCTTCTTTGGCTCTTTATTCATGTCGCAGCTTGACTACATCAATCTCTTCGTGATGGTCATGTACGGAATCTGGTCGGCAGGGGCCGGCATTATCGTTCTTGGCGGATTGTATACGCGATTCGGAACGACGCAGGGAGCCTGGGCCGCGTTGCTTTCCGGATCCGGCCTGATGGTTTCCGGAATCGTGGTTCAACGGCAATGGGCCACCGTGGTATATCCATTTCTGGACCGTCATGACTGGGCCGGTTCCATAGGAAGATTCATGTCCGCGGTTTCCGGACCGTTCAATCCCTGGATTGTCTGGAACATGAATCCGCACAAATTCCCGATCAATGCGATTGAACTCAGCTTTATTGCAATGCTTCTGAGCATCTTCGTATATTGTGTGGTCTCCCGGCTTACCTGCCGCCAGCCTTTCAATCTCGACCGTATGCTTCATCGGGGAAAATATAACACGGATGGTCTGGTTGAAAATACCTCCGCCTGGACTTGGAAAAACTTTTTCAGCAAGTTCATCGGAATCACAAACGAATATACACGGGGAGACAAAATCATAGCCTATTCTGTTTTCTGTTACTCTTTCGGATTGGGATTTTGCCTGTTTCTTATCGTTGTCATCTGGAATATTTTCCATCGCTGGTCGTCCGCATGGTGGGGCAGTTATTTTCTGATCTTTTCCATGATCATTCCCGGTATTGTCGCTGTCGTTACGACAGTCTGGTTCCTGATTGGCGGCACCAGGGATTTACGCCGCATGTTCCATGACCTTGAGAACAGAGAAATCAATGACCTCGACAATGGCATGGTCGAAGGACACATCTCACTTGCAGATAAATCCAGATTGGAGAAAATTGATCAATCAGAAACTGATTTAAAGAAATAAAATGGTTCTTCGACGGAATAAACTGTAAATGAGTTAAAAACTGGGGGAAAGAAGAAAGAAGGATTGGAAAAAGGCCGACATCGCCTTTCTATTTTTGTGACCAAACGCAAAGAGAAAGGAAAACACGATGTCGAGCCAGTTGCTGTACAATACACAGCGGATTCGTGGATTTCAACATGAGCGGCATGAATTTTCAGCGGGAAAACTGATCTGGCATATCAGGCGGCGGAAAATCCAATGTCGTCATTGCGGAAATGAGTCGGTTCAGAAGGAGGTAATGAAGCGGAGACGGATCCGGGGACTTCCCAGCGGGACGTCGGAAGTGTTTTTCGAGTTTGACGTGCATCGAGTGTATTGTCCGGGATGCGGAGTCAGAAGATGGAAGAGCTGCATTTTCTTTCTCACGCGAAATCGAGAATGACCCGGAGTCTGGAACGGACGGTTCTTGAGCTTCGCAAACACCTGAGCATTCGAGCGGTCTGCGGCTATTTTCATCTGAGGTGGCATACGGTCAAGGAATTGGAAAAGGAGTCTCTGACAAGGAAGTTTCAACGAATCCAGACCTCCCACATCAAAGCGGTCGGGATCGATGAAATTCATGTTGGGAAAGGGAAGGAAACTTCAGGTTTTCTGACGGTCGTGAGGGACCTGGAATCCGGAGCGGTAATTCATGTTGGAGACGGCAAGGGAATCGACGCGCTCTCGGGGGCTCTGAAGAAGTTGAAGAAAAGCAGGCTGCGAGTTGTAACCATGGATATGGCAAATGCTTATTCGAGCTGGATCGCAAAGAATTTCCCGAAGGCGCACATCGTTTTCGATCACTTTCACGTGGTCAAACTGATGAATGAAAAACTGGACAAAATCCGTCGGAGAGTCGTCGGTCAGCTGGATGAAACGCAGAAGAAGCAGTTCAAGGGATTGCGATTTATTTCCCTCCAGAATCACGAAGACCTTTGCGAAGACGCCCGGGACATTTTCCGGAACATCCGCGAACAATTCAAGCCACTGGGAGATGCCTGGCTGTTCAAAGAGTCTTTGAGAAGTATCTACGCAAACTCAAACAGTTCTTATCACGCCCGAATCGCCTTCCATCGATGGTGCGCCATGGCGGAACGATGCGGTGTCCCGGAACTCAAAC
>CAYWZD010000251.1:0-6257 GCA_964462755.1 uncultured Victivallales bacterium
TCACGCGGGGGGTCGAATGACGGACACGGGCAATGGCTTCATCGACCTTGTGTCCGGGCAGCTGTCCGCCCTCGCCGGGCTTGGCTCCCTGCGCCATTTTGATCTGGATTTCACGCGCGTTCGCCAGATAGTCGATCGTGACGCCGAAACGTCCGCTGGCGACCTGACGGATGGCGCTGCGGCGGTCTTCGCCGTTGGGACCGGGCGTTTCACGGGCGGGGTCCTCGCCGCCTTCCCCGCAGTTGCTCATGGCTCCGATGCGGTTCATGGCGATGGCGATGGCCTCGTGGGCCTCGGGGCTGAGGGAGCCCAGGGACATGGCGCCCGAAACAAAACGGTGGAGGATCGAATCCACGCTTTCCACTTCTTCCAGCGGAATGCCTTTCGTCGGAGCGAACTCAAAAAGTCCGCGCAGAGTGCAAAGGTGTTTCGACTGGTCGTTGATGTATTTCGCATACGCCTTGTATTTTTCCGGGTCGTTGTTCTGGACCGCCTGACGGAAGAGGCTCAGGGTGGAGGGGTTCCAGAGGTGGTTCTCGCCGTCCGAACGGAAGCGGTACTGTCCGCCCGAGGGAAGGATGCCGGCTTTCGCCTCGGAACAGCGCATGATGACCTCATGCTCGACATCGCTGAGGCGGATGCCGCCGATGCGTGAAACCGTTCCCGGGAAATAGCGGCTGATCAGCGAGGAATCCATGCCGACCGCCTCGAAGATCTGGGCGGCACGGTAACTGCGGAGGGTCGCGATCCCCATCTTGGACATGACCTTGAGAAGGCCCTTGTCCACGGCGTTGATGTAATTTTCGGCGGCGCGGGCCGGATCGACCGCGATCTTGCCTTCGGTGGCCTGACGGCTGATCGTTTCGAGCGCGAGATACGGATTGATGGCCGTGGCCCCGTATCCCAGCAGGAGCGCATAGTGCATGACCTCACGGATTTCACCGGACTGGATGATGACGCCGACCGGAGGCCGGAGCCCCTTGTCGCGGAGGACGCCGTTGACCGCGGCCACCGCCAACAGCGCCGGGATCGGCATTTCGCCTTCCGGAAGTTCGCGGTCGCTGAGGATCAGGATGTTGTTGCCGGCGCGGACGTTTTCGACGGCGGACTTTTCCAGTTCCGCCAAGCCGTCTTCCAGACTGTTTTTCCATCCGAGCGGAAGGGTGACCGCGGAGAACGCGCCGCCCTTGAGAGTGCCCAGACGGCGAAGGTCCTCGTCGGTGAGGATCGGGCGCTGGAGTTTGATCAGCTTATGGTCTTCGCGGGATTCCTCCAGAATGTTGCCCTGATTTCCGATATAGGTGGTCAGGCTCATGACCAGTTCCTCGCGGATCGGGTCGATCGGCGGATTGGTCACCTGGGCGAAAAGCTGTTTGAAGTAGTTGTAGAGCAGCTGGGGACGCTCGGAGAGAACCGCCAGAGCGGCATCGTTGCCCATGGAACCGACAGGCTCATGCCCGGTCTCGGCCATGACCTTGAGGATAAGTTCCAGATCTTCGCGTGTCCAGCCGAAAAGACGCTGCCGGAAGCTGACGTGTTCGGGCACTTCGGACGGGTTGATGGAGTCGAAAAGCCCGTGGACGTTGATTTTGCTGTCCTCGGCCCAGCGGCGGTACGGCTTGCTGCGGGCGACATTGTTTTTGAGTTCGGCGTCAAGCAGAAGGCGCTTGTGCTCCAGATCGCAGTAGATCATCTCGCCGGGCTTGAGACGCCCCTTGCGGACCACCTCGGAGGAGGGAATGTCCAGCACACCGGTCTCCGAAGCCAGCACGAAGAGGCCGTCTTTGGTGAGGGTGTAGCGGGCGGGACGCAGGCCGTTGCGGTCCAGCAGGGCGCCGGCGTTGATGCCGTCGGAAAAAGCGACCGCGGCGGGACCGTCCCACGGTTCCATCAGGGCGGAGTGATAATCGAAGAAGCCGCGAACGTCGCGCCCGAGGTGGTAGTTGACGCCCCACGCCTGGGGGATCAGCATGAGCATGGCGTGCGGAAGGGTGCGTCCGGCCGCCACCAGAAGTTCGAACATATTGTCCAGACAGGCCGAGTCGCTCTGGCCGGCATCGATGAGCGGAAGGAGTTTCGGAAGATCGTCTCCGAACAGAGGGCTCTTGAGAAATGCTTCGCGCCCGGCAAGCTGGTTGAGGTTTCCGCGGAGCGTATTGATTTCACCGTTGTGGGCGAGACACCGGAAGGGATGCGCCAGCTTCCATGTCGGGAAGGTATTCGTGCTGTAACGCTGGTGAACGAGCGCAAGCGGGCTCTCGAAATCAGGGTCGTTGAGATCGGTATAGAAACGGTCGATCTGAGTGGCAAGGAGCAATCCCTTGTAGACGATGCTCCTGCAGGAACAGCTCGGGATGTAACATTCGGCCACCTGCTTTTCAATGAGACGGCGGATGACGAAGAGTTTGCGCTCGAACGCGGCCTGATTTTCGAACTTCCGTCCGTCGATGAAAATCTGGCGGATGCGGGGACAGGCGGTGCGCGCGACTTTTCCGATGCACTCCGGGCAGACCGGAACCTCACGCAGGGTAATGACGGTTCCCCCCTCGGACTGAATGATTTTTTCAATGATCTTTTCCTTGCCTTCGCCTCCGAAAAGCATCATGGCGGCATAGGAGCCCTTTTCAGGAAGTGTCACAGGGAGGACCTTGCGGAAGAATTTATCAGGAATGGCGGTCAGAATCCCGGCTCCGTCGCCGGTTTCCGGGTCGCCGCCGGCGGCGCCGCGGTGCATGAGGCGTTTCAGAACGGTAATGCCCATCTCCACGATGTCATGTCTGGATTCATTGTTCAGGTTCGCAACAAGCCCGACGCCGCAAGCGTCATGCTCATTCTGGAAGCTGTAAAGGCCGCGATCTTCCGGAAGACGGTTCGGATGCTGTCGATCCGGCCCGTTCTGGCTGTCCTCATATTGCTCGATCATGAAACACACTCCTATCAATTTTCGTTTGGCAAGCCTTGCAATTTGAAGCAGAAATCATGCCACAACCTGTAAAATATACACCCTTCCCCCCAATTTTTCCAGTTCTAAAACGAAAGTCATACAAAATTGTAAGACAAATTCCCCATACAATTACAAAATTGTAGGATAATATTAAGAAAGGCTCTGTTTTTTAATAGTATTTGCATTGGCACATTTTTTGCTGTATATTACCTCACACTATGGAGAATTTTTTATGTCCGATGAAATAAAACACGAATGCGGTGTGGCGCTTCTGCGTCTTCGAAAAGACCTCAACTTCTACCAGCAAAAATACGGAACTCCCTTTTACGGTTATCACAAATTATCCCTCCTCCTCGAAAAACAGCACAACCGCGGGCAGGACGGAGCGGGAATTGTCTCTCTCGGACTGGACATCAAGGCCGGAAATCCCTATTTCAACATTGAAAAATCCAACTGTGAACTTTCGCTCGCCGACCTTCTGGAACGGATCGGACGTCAGATTCAGGACGCCATCGACAAAAACGGCATTCCCAGCCCGATCGCACCTCTCCAGCTTCCCTTCTGTTCCGAACTCTACCTCGGACATCTCCGCTACGGGACTTTCGGGAGGCGCTCCCTCTCGGCCTGCCATCCGTTCGTGCGGGAAAGCTCCTGCCGCAATCATACCATGATCCTGGCGGGCAACTTCAACCTCACCAATACACAGGAACTTTTCCGCGAACTCGTAAAATCCGGCCATCATCCCAGCGGACTTCAGGACAGTCAGATTCTGCTGCTTCAGCTCTGCCACTACCTTGAAAAACGACTTCTCAAACACGGCGGACAGAAAGCCACGCCCGATCTTTTTTCCCTCCTGCGCGAATCGGCGGTCCATTGGGACGGCGGATACACCTTGTGCGGAATCCTCGGGCAGGGCGACGCCTTCGCCATCCGCGACCCTGCCGGAATCCGTCCCGGTTATTTTTATTGCGACGACGAAGTCGCGGTGGTCACGTCCGAGCGGCCCCCCATCCAGACCGCATTCAACCTGTCCTCTTCCGAAGTTCACGAACTGCCGCCCGGACATGCGCTGGTCATCTTCCGCGACGGTCACTACAAACTGGAACGCTGTCTCCCGGAAGTCCCGCCGAAACGTTGCGTTTTCGAGCGCATCTACTTCTCCCGTGGCAATGACGCGGACATCCATCAGGAGCGCATTCAGCTGGGACGTTCCCTGGTTCCGCCGATCCTCAAGGAGATCGACAACGACATAGCCAACACCGTTTTTTCCTATATTCCGAACACGGCGCAGCTCAGTTTCCACGGTCTGCTGAACGGACTGGATGAACAGCAGGGCACCCTGCGCCAGCATGTCCGTTTTTCCCAGATCGCTGTCAAGGACGCCAAATTCCGCACCTTCATCACGGACGCCGCCCAGCGCCGGGACATCTTCCCCCACGTGTATGACGTCACTTACGGAGTCATCCAACCCGACAATGATACCCTGGTTGTGCTGGACGACTCCATCGTTCGGGGCAACACCATGCGGAATGCGATTCTGCCGATTCTGGACCGTCTCGGCCCGAAAAAAATCATCGTGGCCTCTGCGGCGCCGCCGATCTGTTATCCGGACTGCTACGGAATCGACATGGCCACATTCGGGGAACTGGTAGCGTTCAACGCCCTGATCTCCCTGCTTCACAAGAACAACAAAGAGGAACTGCTCCAGACCGTCGCGGAAAAAGCCCGCAAGGATTTGCGGAAGCCGGATTGGAAAATGAAAAACCGGACAAAGGAACTCTACGACTGTTTCACCTTCGAAGAGCTCTGCACGGAAATCGGGATGCTCCTCACGCCGGAATCCCTGAAGGCCAAGCTGTGCGTCATCTTCCAGACAGTGGAAGGCGTTCACAAAGCTTGTCCGAACCATCTGGGCGACTGGTATTTCACGGGAGAGTATCCCACGCCCGGCGGCAACCGTGTGGTGAACCGCGCGCTGGTGAACTATCTCGACAAGATCAGCGACCGCGCTTACTGAAAAGGGGTTGACCGGCAATCTCTTACAGGGCCGGGAATCTCGTCATGCCGTTTTCCGCAACCGCAGGAACCGGACTCTTTTTCCTTACCAGGCTTCGGTCGTGCTGGAGACGATGTTGTTGGCAATTTTCAGACAGGCCTGCTGCAGACCGCCTTCCCGTCCGATGGCGGGGTCGGCAAGAAACTGGTAGGTGGCCGATCCGCTGGTCCTGTTCTGCGCCACCAACGGCACCGCCTGACCCGGAACCTGAACGGAAAATTCCACCGTGACCGTCAATTTGAATTCGGAGGGACGGAATGTCTGGTCATTGTCATAACTGTCCCAGGTGACGCCCAGGTTCTGGATGTTGACAACACGGCAATAGACAATACAGTCCGCCTTTTCGAGCGAAACCACCTTCAGAGAATTGTCGAACTGAAAGCGTTCCGCAAGCAGTTTGCGCAAAACCGTGCCTACAAGAACTTCCGTGGTGTCATTCTTCACATCCGCGATCGCCACGGTTTTGATCTGCGGATGCATGAGGCTCCCCGCCCGGTACCCGCAGGAGGAGGCGGAAAGAAAAACGAGCAGGCATCCCGCCATGGACAGAAGAATCCGTATGCTTTTCCAATTAATACATGTCATTTTGTGATGCGTCCTCTGTTTTCTGCGAATTTTGTTTTCCCTTTTCCGCCTTCACTTCCCGGTAGACTTCCTTTTCCTTCTCCGTGACATTGCCCGGACTTTCAACCAGACTGGTCTTCAGGTTACGGATCGGAAGAAGCCAGCGGTTATCGCTCTCCTCGGGGGTAATCAGAATCGGATGCGCTTCCGGAGTAATGCTGTCTATCTTGATGTTTTCCTTGTAGGGCACATAACGTTGTTCCTGTCCCGGGAGGATTTCATATTCCTTGTCAATCCGGGCCAGAAGATTTTCAGAGGCGGCCGCCTGATTCGTATTGGAATAGTTCTTGACCACTTCCGCCAGATATTTCTCCGCAAGATCCGGTTTGCCGGACCGGTAATAGTATTCCCCGACGGAATGAATCCGGCGGGCGATGCGGTTGCGGACCTTTTCCCTGGCCTTCATCACCCACGGAACTTCCGGAGAGTCCGGGTATTCCTTGAGGTAATTCTCGAAGGATTCCAGCGCCTGACGGCTGTAGGAGCCATCGCCGTCGCCGCGTTCGGAAACCTGAAGGAGCAAGTCGCAGAGTTCCAGCATGGCGTACTTCGCCGACTCCGTGCCCGGATGAAGTTTCGGAATCTCCCGGAGGTGCCGGATCGCTTCTTCCGGCTTCTGATCGTCGATATACA
>CAYWZD010000252.1:0-6250 GCA_964462755.1 uncultured Victivallales bacterium
AACTTTCAGCTGACTTTTTTCAAGTAATTTTAATTTTTTATTTTGAAATTACCTCATGAAAGAGAGAAATCGATCTTTTCTATAAAAAAATATTCAATCCGATCAAAATAAATACAAAAAATGCGGGAAAAGCTCCCGCTTGATGGAACAAAATCATTCATCGAATATATTTTTTTAAGTTCAAAAATAATCATTTTGATCAAAAATAATAAAAATAGCTTGAAATAGTTATTTTAAATGATATTTTTATGCAGGAACCAGAAAACAGGAGCTGCTGTAATGCCCACCAATATTTGCAGATCGCTGACCGACATGGCCGGGGAAGAGTACATGGATGCCGTCTGCCGTGCATCCGCCGCGCTGGGGTTGGGAACCTATGAATCGCTGAAAAGTCTTGCCGGAGAGAAAGTGGAATTCTGGCCCGACGCCTTTGCTCTTCGCGCCGAGGAACTCGCGCTGCGCAGCGGGGAGAAAATAACGGAAGGGCTCGAAAACTCTTTCCCGGGAGCTCCGACCCATGCGTTCGCCGCCGCGTTTCATCGGGACAGTGCTCCGCTCAGCGGCTATGGCGGCGTCCGGGTCGGTGAAAACGGCAGAATCGCCTTCATCGGAAAAAGCGAGCATTATCAGGCTTCTCTGGGTCATAATTTCCCCGGTTTCAAACTGCTGGAATACGCCGCACGGATCGGGATCACCAATCTGACGCACAACAACACCCGCGGCATGCTGACCCGTCTGCTGGAGCGGGAACTGGTCCGGACCGCCAATGGAATCGCGCCGGGGGATGACGAATCGCTGGAAGCGGTGCTGCGTTCCGAGGAAAAACATGTCATCAACCGGGTGATCAATCTGGAAACCGGCTCCCTTGCTTGCGAAGCCGCTTTTAAAATGGCTCTGGCGCGCTTCTACCGTCTCCAGAAGGATTTTCCCCCGCCCGTCTATTCGGGCAGGATCCCCGTGTTTGTGGTTCTGGCGGACTCTCACGGGGGGAAGGCCGCGAATTATCACGGGACGACTGTTTTCACGCAGATGCTGCGCGGCTTGTGGCCGGAATTGTGTCAGGAGATGATCCGGGCGGGGCTGATGGAGGTCGTTCCTTGCGCGATTAATGATCCCGACGATTTCCGCGGAATCGTGGAGAAGTATGATTCGGGCAAATATAAAATTGCTCTTTTTTCTCATGAACTGGTGCTGATGAATTATGGAGGGATCCGTCTGTCCGATGAATTTGTGACCCGGACCCATGCCCTTTGCGATGAGCATGACATTCCGGTGCTGGTGGATGAGATCCAGTCCTGCATGTGGTCGCCCGAGATTTTCCTTTTCCGGGAATACAAGTGCCGTCCGGACTTCGTTTCTGTCGGCAAGGGGTTTCCCGGCGGACAGTATCCAGCTTCCAAAATTCTTACGACGGCGCCGATGGACAATTTGAATCAATTCGGCGCGCTGGTTACCAACGGGCAGGAGGAGCTGGCGAGTTTGGCGAATCTGATCACTCTTGAATTCGCCCGGGCCAATGCGGAACATACTGCGCGGATCGGGGCTCTCTGGCGGCAGAGGCTTCAGCAGGTCACACAGCCGTTCGGGGACATTCTTTCCGGCGTGGAAGGCGATCATCTGCTGACGTCCATCCTGTTCCACGATTCGGAGACGGCCGGAAAATTCAGCCGCATTCTTTCGGAACAGATGTTCATAGACGTCAGCACGCAGACTTATAAGCCGGAATGTCCGAAGGCGGCTCTGCTGAAACTGCCGCTGATCACTTCCGCAAAAAGCATCGAATTCATTGCCGGCCGAATCCAGACCGCATTATCCATGGTGAAAACATGAGTTGCGCAATCGGACTGGATCTGGGTACGGGCGCCGTCAAGGGGGTGCTGTGGGACGGGGAGCATGTCGTGGCGGCCGAATCCGTTCCGGTCGACTTCATCCGGGAAGGGAATGCCGTTGAAATCGACCCGGAGTCCCATCGCGACCGTATTTTCGGGCTGATCCGTGCTCTCGGTGCGGAATCCGCTTGCGGAATCGACGCCATCGCCATGTGCGCGGCCTCCGGAAATACCTTGATCACGGAACAGGACGGGACCCCCCGTTCGCGCATTGTCAGCTGGCTTGACACCCGGCAGGAACCGGCGCCGGATGAACATGTCCACGAGGTGGTCGGCTGGCCGTGGAATCACGGGTTCCCGTATGCTCATATTCAACGGATGCGGCGGGAGAATCCGGAATTGTTCGCGCCGGGGTTCAGGGTCTGCATGAACAATGACTGGCTTCAGTTCCTGCTGTGCGGGACATTCGCGCTGGATCACTCTTCGGCGACGCCGTTTTTTCTGCAGGACCAGCGGACATTCCGGTATCACAAGCCCTATCTTGAGAAATTGTCGCTGACGGAAGAACATCTTTCGAAACTCGTTCCTTCCGGGACTGTGATCGGAACATTGCGGAAAGAGTTGTCCGGCGGCAGTCTGACTCCGGAGACCAAAATCGTGGCCGGGTCCTTCGACCATCCATCCGCCGCCCGCGCCTGCGGAATAGGCCGTCCGGACGAGATGCTGCTTTCCTGCGGGACCAGCTGGGTTGGATTTCATCCTGTGGAACACCGGCGCATCCGGGAAAACATTCTGATGGATCCTTTTCTGATCCATGAGGGCGGTTTATGGGGGGAGATCATCCCCTGGGGAAAAGCCGGGCTGGAACTGGAAGATTGGATTGTCCGTCATTATTCCTCCGGGCCGGACCGTTACCGGAAGCTGACCGCGGACGCCCTTGTCGGAGGTCCCGCAAAAGAGATGATGTGCCGGACGGCCGCCCGGTTCCGTGAACTGGCGTTTCCCGACATCCGTTTTTCGCGGGTCGTCCTTGCCGGCGGTCCTTCTGAGTCCGAAGCGTGGCGGAAATATATCGCGGAAAGCTGGAATTGTAAAATCGAAATCTCACCCTACGGCAAATATACCGGCGCGGTGGGGGCCGCGATGCTGGCACTGGAAAGGAAGACAAAATGAACCCGATCGTAACAGAGGATGACCGGAAAATCTTTGCGGAAGAATTTGCGGACCGGCTGCCCCGCCGTATTTTTGACTCGCATGTGCATATCGTAAAGAAAAGCAGCTACCCGGAGGGGTTTGAATTCGCTTCGGATTCCTGCCTGAATAAATTCGGAAAACAGTTCACCGTGGAACAGGCTCTCGCGCTGTACCGGGAACTGCTGCCGGGAATCGACGTTACCCTGACCGGATTCGGACTGCCTGACATGTCGGTCGACCGTACGGATTCCGCCGATTTCGGCGTGAACAACGACCGCGTATTCGGCTTGCGCCTGCTGAGCGCTTATGACGACGCGGAAAAAGTGGAGGCGGACATCCTGAAATACCGTCTCGCCGGAGTCAAGCCATACCCGAACATGGCATTCCGGCACGAAGGACAAGAGACCGAACTGCTGGACTTTTTCAGTCCCGGACAACTGCAAATGCTCAACCGCCTGAAGTTGATCTCGGTGATCCATATTCCGCGGAAGAAACGTCTGGAAGACCCGCTCAACCGGAAACAGATGGTCCAATTGTGCCGGGAATATCCAGATGCGACTTTCATTTTCGCGCATATCGGCAGAGCCTATTACATGCGTTGCGTCCAAGGGCATCTGGATGGACTGGCGGAGTGCCCGAACGCCTATCTTGATACGGCGATGATCAACCATGCGGAAGTCCTGAAATATGCTTTCGATCACTTCCCTGCGGAACGGATCCTTTTCGGTTCGGATGCTCCGATCTCGTTCCTGCACGGAAAATCGGTGGAGATCAACCACCAGTATGCTTACATCACGCCCGAAAATTTCGATCTCGGCACCTGCATTCACGATTCCGGCAACGCGGTCCGGTATGCGCCGTTCCTGTATGAACAGCTGCGTTCCGTGCTGAGTTTGAATCTGCCGCCGGAAACACTGGAAGGCTTTTTCCACGGGAATGCCGCTCAATTGTATTCCACCACCATTGAAAGGATGTACGGAAAATGAAAATCGGTCTTCTTCCTCTTTATATCCGGCTGTACGATGAGCTGTGTCCCGAATATCATGACCGTGCGCAGCGGAAAGCGGACCTCATGAAAGAAAAGCTGGAAGAGCTCGGCTATGATGTCGTCGCGTCTCCGCTGTGCCGGGAGGCGGATGAAATTTCGGCGGCGGTGCGGACCATGGAAAAGTCGGAGTGCAGGGTGATCGTGACTCTGCATGCCGCTTATTCGCCGTCTCTGGAAGCCGTTGACGCACTCTGCGGAACGTCCCTTCCGCTCGTGGTGATGGATACGACGCCGGATTATGAGTTCGGTTTTGACTTTGGCGATAAGCTGATGCTCAATCATGGCATCCACGGGGTGCAGGATATGTGCAATATGCTCCTCCAGCGGGGAAAACCTTTCCTGATCCGGGCGGGACATTGCGAACAGCCGGACTTCATGGTCCGGATGCGGGAAGCGATCCTTGCGGCTGGAATGGCGTATGCCTTGACCCATGCCCGGGTCGGTTCTGTCGGCGGCGCCTTCGAGGGAATGGGAGATTTCCGTGTGCCGGAAGGGACATTCGGAATGAAAGTGATTCCCTACACGCCCGGACCAGTTCCGGACGAGGGGGCGGTCAAGGCGGAAATGGAAGCGGATAAAAGTCTTTGCCGGATGGACCCGCAGCTGCCGGAATCCGTGCATTACAAGACAGAGGAAAGCTGTCTCGGATTGCGCCGCTGGATAGAAAACAACAACCTCGACGCCTTTACGGTCAACTTCACCCGCTGCAACCGCTCTTCCGGCTGGGAGGTTGTACCGTTTCTGGAATGTTCCAAGGCGATGGCGCGCGGGATCGGTTATGCCGGAGAAGGGGATGTCCTGACCGCCTTGTTCTGCGGGGCTCTCCTCAAAGAGTGGAAAAATACCACCTTCACGGAAATGTTCTGCCCGGATTGGAAAGGGAATCGCATTTTCCTGAGCCACATGGGCGAAATGAATTTGAGTCTGATGGCGCGGAAACCGTATCTTTCGATGCGCCGCTGGAAGTTCGGCGATGCCGGAGACCAGGCTCTGGCGACCGGCTGTCTGCGTTCCGGCAAGGCGGTCCTTGCGAATCTGGCGCCCGGCCCGGACGGCCAATTCACGCTGATCGCCGCCCGGGTCGCCATGATGGAACAGACGGAAGAGAACCTTGCGGATTTGCGCGGCTGGTTTGCTCCGCCGGAGGGTTTGAGCATCGGCAGTTTTCTGGAGCAATACAGCCGTTTGGGCGGAACCCATCATCTGGTCCTGTGTTACGACGGAGAGCTGGAGAGTCTCCGGGATCTGGCGCATCTCATGAAATGGGATTTCCGGGAAATCCACGCCTGAGCCTATCGCACCGTGATTCCGCGTGGAGCATCCATCGGTATAATACAGATTTGCATTCTTAAGGGATAGTAAAAGTTGTATTTGTGCTCAACACGTCTTCTGCATTTCGACGTTTCGGGTAGGTTCGGCAGTCCCCTGCCGAACTGAAGGGAGAAAATTCAGTTCGCGACGGAGTCACGAACCTACCTCGGGCGGTACCTGATCGAACGATCGTCCAAAAGGCATGAACGTTTCCGTAAGAAAAAACTTCTCATGCGTTCAATAGATTAAAATGTTGCCAACCTTAAGATTGCAAGCCGGTATGAAATCAGCGCTCCTGTTTCGGTCCCGGTTTATTTTTCAGGGTCGGCGGAACGGGCATTGAAAGAAAATCCTTCTGGAGATCGTTGGTGATGCCCCACATGAATCCGCTCTGCGAAGGAGAAAGGCTCCAGAGGCACAGCAGAAGTGTTTCAAGGTTCTTTTTCCAGATGAAAAGCTGTCTGGTGTTTTTTGTCTCCAGCGGGATTACGTAAAGAAGAGTCCATCCGTCCCGCCTCAAGGCCACTTCCCACGCCTGCTGTGCCGCGACCACCGAAACCGGCATGGCTCCGGCTTCCCGCCAGGATTTCCCGGAAGCATCTCCGGTTACTACGGTGCGGTTCGACGGTGGAGTGAATGCCGATGCGGAAAACATCGCCAGCAGGATGAAACAGCCTACGGTCAGGCGCATCATTCGCTCCACTGGACATAAGCCGCGTGACGGTCATACCTTACGCATGGAGAGGCTCCGTTGACGGCGGAAGGGGCCTTCTGAGGCCATTCCGGCCACTTCAAGGCATAAACTTTGTTGAGCCAGTCAAGGTTCTTGGAAAGGCTTTCCGGCGTGGAATTTTCACGGAATTTGTTC
>CAYWZD010000253.1:0-6245 GCA_964462755.1 uncultured Victivallales bacterium
ACAATCGTCCCAAAGAATGAATTTACAGGGAATGACGTCATACCAAAGTATGAAATGAGGGGAATTTAATTGGTTCCGGGCTGGTTTTTCAGAAGAGAGCTGATTAATTCCGCACGGCTGGCAACATCGTATTTCGCAAAGATGTTCTTGACGTGAGTCTTTACGGTGCTTTCGCTGATGAAAAGCTTTTCCGCAATGGCTTTGTTGGACTTTGCGGAAAGAATCAGATCCAGAACCTCGCATTCCCTGTCTGTCAGCGGATTCACCGCTTTTGCCACACTGACGATCTTGGCTTTGGAGGTCGCCGGCATCTCGGAATAGACTAGAAGATATGAGTGGGTTTTCAAAAGATGGAGAAGCCGGCGATTCAGAGCCGGCATGATGGCAAGGGTAACGCAGACCACGGACAGGGCAATTACGGTGGTGTGGGAGTCGGGAAGTTTGACCGAAGTAATGAAATCCCCCAGCATCCCTCCGAGAAAAACGCCTAAGACGTTGGCAGAGATGCATATGCCTGCTGTCCGGACAGGTTTTTCGCTGAAGTCGAGCATTTCGCCGATGATGCTCCACCAGAACAGATCGAAGATTCCGCAGGCGCCCAGCATCAGCGTATCCACTATCAGATAGTCAATGGGGCCACGCTTCAACAGCATGAATGCGATGAAAGACATCATCACCATCGCCATTCCGACATAAAGGAAGTAGGACCGGTTTATAGACCGCGGAAGGTTCCGCATGATCCAGAGGACTACGATGTACGGCAAAGCCCAGTACCAGCAGGCTATGGATGAAAGATGTTCAAACGCAGGGTTTAAGACCTGATACATCAGACCGGAATTTATGGTGAGCAGAACCACGAAAACGATCAGGAACACCATTGGCGTACGCAAAGATCTGTCCGGTTCATCTTCGCCGGAGGTTGTGACTTCTTTTTCCGGAGCAGGCTCTTCTTTCGGCAGAAGATAGGTGAATGCGGCGGCAAGAAGAAGCGTAAGCAGGGAGAGAAATAAGCCGGCCAGAGGAAATGTCAGGATTGTGGCAAAATTGATGAATGTCATAATAATATTAGAATAAATCAGCACATCCGCACATGTTTTGAGCTTTTCGTTTCTGGGCGTACAGGTTTTCAGATAATATCCCCAGGCCGCCACCGCGCACCCCGAAGAATACGCGCAAAGCGCGAGTGCGCATTCCAAGACAGGCATCGACAGGTTTGAAAAAAAGAAGAGCGTCCCGAAAAAACATCCCGCCATTCCGGCAAGCATGGTATTTTTTGCGCCCAGAAAAGGATGAATTACGAAGCCGCAGCTGACCAGACCGATGAAATGTGAAAGGATCGCAACAAAAATGAATTCGTGAGAAGAAATTCCGCGGGCATTGAGGATTTCATACAGCACTCTACCTTCAAATACGAATGAAAGCAGATATGCAAACAGCAGCGAAAATGACGCCACTGAGATTAATCTTTTATTATATGACAAATCCATTTGGATTATCGTTACCCCTCGTAAAATCTCTCCACTTATACATTAATTCTTTTTTCTGAAAATTCAAGTTCTTTTGTTTTTTATTCACAGAAAGGCCGGGTTTGAGAGGAAATTCATACTTTAGTGCGAATTCTTTTTCAAAGAAATCATCCTTTGGAACGATTGTCAGAACAGAGTTTTACTATATATTCATTTATATTTTAAAAAAATATAACGCTGAAGATGATGTGGAAATGACAAAGAACGGCAAGAATCCAAAAAATGACGTCAAACAAGGCGTTTCCGAAGAGTTTCATACTGAAATGACCATGATTTCCGGGAATGTGCCGAAAGATTCCGAACCGCACACCGAAATGACGATGGTCCCCTCCGCCGAGCCCTCGAAAGAAGGTTCGGATATGGCGGAAGACCAGATGCAGGTTCATGAAAATCAAGAGGTTCCGGAAAATAATACGGGAATGACGATGGCTGCCGGGAATGTGCCGAAAGATTCCGAACCGCATACCGAAATGACCATGGCAGGACCGGCGGCTCCAAAGGATTCCGAACCTCATACGGAAATGACGATGGTTCCTTCCGCCGAGTCCAAAACCCAGCCGTCCGCGAAAAAAACAGCTCCGACGGTCCATGACAACTACATGCTGAAGGATGGGGAAGTTCTCGGGAAATATGTCATTGAGGGACGTCTCGGCAAAGGCGGAATGGGCGAAATCTATCTGGCAAAACATGAGACGCTTGGCGTTTTGCGGGCGATCAAGGTCCTCCCGAAGGATATTGCCGCGAAAAATTCACAATTTCTGACGCGCTTCATCCGGGAGGCCAAAACCGCCTGCGAAATACGGCATTCCAATGTGGTGAACGTCATGGACGTGGAAACAGACGATGCCCGGGGGCTTTCCTACATCGTAATGGAATATGTGGACGGAGGGACCGTGCGGAACCTTCTGAAAGCGGCCAGGCGCCTGACGGAAGCACAGGCGTTGACCATCATCGAGGCCGTTTGCGAAGCGCTGGCCGCCGCGGAGGAATACGGCATTGTCCACCGCGACATCAAACCCGACAACATCATGCTGACCCGCCGCGGCGATGTGAAACTGGCCGACCTCGGGATTGCGAAATCCGTCGACGAGGAGGACATCAGCCTTACCCGTACCAACGTGATGATGGGAACGCCCGCCTATCTCTCCCCGGAACAGGCCCGTGACGCCAAACACGTAGATATCCGGGCCGACATTTACAGTCTCGGCGCCACCTTCTACGAGATGCTCACCGGCCAGGTGCCTTATCCCGGCTCCAGCACCTACGACATTCTGTCGAAGCTGTTTTCCGATCCCGTGCCGGACCCCCGCGCCCTGAACCCCGACATTACTCCGGGAACCGCAAAGCTCATCATGAAGATGCTGGAGAAGGAGGCGGACAACCGGTATCTGAATATGGCGGAACTGCTTTCGGCCCTTGGAAAAATTTCACCGAGACGTCCGATGATCGAGTCCCAGAAACTGGTGCGGGACGCCATGGAAGGAGCGCTTGGCGCCGATGCCGTGAGTTCTCCGTCCTCCCTTTCGACCTTCCGGGAATCTCCCCATTTCCTTCCGAAAAAGAAAAAACTGCTGGGGCTGGTTGTTGGAATCGCGGTCGTTGTTCTTGGAATCGCTGGCTTTTTCCTTTTCCGGGGAACCTCCTCCGAGCCGCAGCAGGCACAGCCGGTCGTCATCAAACCGGCGGCAAGGACTCTTCCGTCAAAGGAGCCTGCGGTTCAACAGTTTACGGAAGGTTTTCCGTTCAAGCTCACCACGACTCCCGGGGCGAAATACGAACTGCTTCAGGACGGAAAAAGCCTCGGTGAAGGAATTGCCCGGGACGGGTTCTGCGACATCCGTCTGCCGGAAGGCCGCTATCTGCTGAAACTTTCCATGGACGGATACGTTCCCGCCGAAATGATGGTTGAATCTCCCCGGAAGGAAGGCCTTGAACGTCTGCTTCAGCCTGTCGAATATGAATTTGCGCTGACGACGACTCCCGGAACTCTGGTGGAAATCAGAAAAGGGCAATCCGTCTGGAAAGAATACGGGCTGGTCGGCTCCAGCGGAAAGGTGACGGTATCCGGGCTTGTGCGGGCTGTTTACACACTCCGGCTGAGCTGTCCGGACTATGTGGAACGGGAAGAGCTCCTGACGATTCCGCAGAACAAGTCCGGAAATTATCCGCTTTCCCGCGTCCTTTACGACTTCAGCCTCAGCGTCACACCGGGAACCCGATTGAAGGTTACGGGCGGGAACAAGACATTTTTCGATGAAAAGGTGACATCCCGCACTCAGCGGCTTCGTCTGCCCGGCGGCGAATACAAGGCCGCGGTCCGGCTGAACGGCTATGCCGCAAAAGAGATTCTGTTCACGCTTCCGAAAGAAAAAGACGGGGACATCACTCAGGACAAAAGTCTTTTTGACCTCCAGCTCAGCGCCAACGTGAGCAAGGTCCGTCTGGAGCTTTCCCGGGAAGACGGCAAAATGACACCCGTGGTGGAATACCTGGCCGGCGTCCGCTCATTCAAAAGTCTGCCCGGCGGAAACTACGTCATCACAGCAAGTTGTGACGGATATGAGAATTACCGGGAGGTATTCACGCTGGCCCGGGATCAGAGCAAGGCCATTACCCTGTTGAAGGCCGAGAAAATGGATGGATCGACCGGCGGAATTACGATTTCATCGGTCAAATCGAATTCCGGCGAACTGGAAAAATATATCCGCAGGAATGGGGCCGAAGTCAAATTGAAGAATACGGAAGGCGCCTGGAAGCCGGTTCGCTTTCCGTATACGCTCAAGGGATTGGCCCCGGGAGAATACACGGTGCTGGTCCGGGTCCGTGAAAAAGGAATCCGCGGACAGGAGAGCGAGCCGGTGAGTGTCAGTGCGGGAACCGTTTCCGATTGTGTCATGACAATAGTAACTTTCTAAAAGCAAGGGAGATAAAAAATGAAGAATTCGGTTCCGCTGATTTTGGCCGTGGTCCTCGGATTGGCGGCGGTCTTTGCCGTCAGCCGGGTCATCTCGTCCAATCTGTCCAAAAACGAAGAGATGGTGGAGGTGGCCGCCGCACAGCGCAATATTCCGGCCGGGGAGGTGCTTGCGGAAGGGTATTACCGTCCCAAGTCGGTCCCCCGTTCGGCGGTTCCGGCACAGGCGATCCTGTGGAGCAAGGCAGCCATGATCAACGGACAGAAGTTGCTGGTGCCCAAGCTGTCCGGGGATTACATCTATCTGAACGACTTCGAGACGCAGAGCATCGGCAACGTGGTGGGTGAGGGCGAATGGGCCGTGGCGATCCAGCTGCCGTCGCGTTCGATCGCGAGCATGCTCAAGCCCGGCGACGAAGTGGCGATCATCGCCACGTTCCAGGTCGAGGAAAAGAGCAAAACGGACGGCAACGTCGAAGCGAAGCCCAAGGAAGTGACGGCGGTTCTTTTTCCGCGGGTTCGGGTGCTGGAAATCGGCGGGGGCCAGTCAAGCGGGGACCAGACCGGCACACTGGTTCTCCAGCTTCCCCCGCAGCAGGCGCAGACCCTGATTGCGGCGTCGCGCATCGCCTCGCTTTATCCTGCGCTGCGGCGTCCGAACGACAACTCCGTGCTGAACCGGCTGGATGCCGGAATGGTTGATTCCTCCACCTTCAAGGCTCTCCTTGAGGGTGTGGATACCGTCAAAATACCCCAAGTTCCCAATGCCGGCAAATAAACTCTTGAAAGGAGCCAAAAAATGAATCTGCGAAAAATCTTTATTCTGGCCGGAATCGCTTGTGCCATTCCGCTTTTTTCACAGGAAACGGAAAAAGTGAACGTCCCGCTCGGAGGAATGTCCATGGCGAACGTTCCTTTCAAGATTGAAAACATCCGTACGGCCGACACGAAAATCGTCAAGGCCGAACAGGTTTCCGACATGCAGGTCCGTTTTCTGGGGCTTGCCCTCGGAAAAACCGATGTCCAGGTGATGGGCGGGGGCGGCTCCAAAGTCTTCTCCGTCTCGGTTCAGGACAACATCCGGGAAGTCTACAATGCCTTGCGCAAGGATCTGGACGCCGTTCCGGAGCTGGACATCAGCATCAACCGGGACAAGGTGGTGCTGAAAGGGGAAGTCTCCAGCATCCGCGGCTGGGAACTCCTGCACAAGGTCCTTCCTTATTACAAGGACGTGGTCATCAATCTGGCCACCTTCTCTCCGGCTCCGGAAGTGATGCTCAACCTCCACAAGGCGCTTGAGAAGGCCGGATACAAGATCGTCAAGAATGCCGCCCAGGCGCAGCCGGGTGAAGTCGTGCTGGAACAGGACATGAACACCCTGATCGTTTCCGGCGCGGTCTATTCGCCTCAGGACGTGACCCAGATCCGCCAGATTCTCGCCACGCAATCCTGGCTGGACACCAATCCCTCCGCGGGAAGCGCCAACAAGGTGAAGCTGGTGGAAAAGATTCAGGTCGTTCCCGCCCTTCTGGACGTGGGCGTGGTCTTCATGGGCGTGAGCCGCCGCGACTCGAGCGCCGTCGGATCGAACCTGCTGAAGAACGGCATTCAGGTCGGCAACGCGTTCAATTTCGACACGAACTTCCGCGGCAACAACCAGACCTATGCCCTGAATGCAACCCTGAACACCGTCCTCAACCTGGCCGCGGAAACGGGCGTGAGCCGCTTCCGCAACGCCGGACATCTTACTTTCATGAGCAATGAATCCACCGGATTCAAGCGCCTCCACAGCGGCGGCACGCTGA
>CAYWZD010000254.1:0-6242 GCA_964462755.1 uncultured Victivallales bacterium
CCACGCGAAAGTCGTGGCGAACAAACAGAGGTCGAAATGGTTTTCAACAGACTTGATCGTAACACAAAGGATGGTATCGTTAATCGTTTTTTCCAAATTACAAAACAGGCAGAATTTGGCAAAAACCATTTGTGAAAAACAGATTGAATTATTAATGTAAAATATTAGTAATAATACAGTTGTAATCTTTTAAATAAAGATATTATAATTGCGATGATCGCAATGGTAATCAGGAGTTCGATGAGCGTGAAATTCCGCGGACGTCCGAGCCTTTTTTCTTTCATTGTGTCTATTCTCCCTGTGATGTGCTTACTTCCGGAACCATTGGTGCCTTATATCTGTAAAATCAACAGCAAAAAATAAAACCGCCGCCATCAGGCGGTCCCACCATGAATTCGAAATCAGCATTCCCGGCAGAAGGACGGCTCCCGATACGTCGACAATCCAGCATGGTGGAGCCGGTTTTCTCCGCCGGGTCTTCCGGCACCATGGTCCCCTGACAGCTCCCGTTCGCATTCATGGCGATATTGTTCTCCAGTCAGAGAGTTCATTGCTCAAAGACTCCTGCCATTGCCGGCTGTTCCATATAACGCGGCTCCCATCCCAATTCGCGCCGTGCGGCGAATCCTTCCGGCGTACGCTGGTCTGCCACACTGTAAAGATACCACACCCGATACGTCAGATTCGGAAATGAAAAAACACGATCCACCGCCATGCCGCAGTCATAAGGATCGATCATTCCGGCTTCCGGGCGGGCAACCTTGACGCCGTATTTGTTGATCATCCCGGCACAGTCGACGACATAACCGATGCGCAATACCGCGACGGACAAACCGAACTCCCGATGAAACGCCTCCGAGACAATCTCCTGACAAGCCTTGGTGGCTGAATAGATGTCCACCGCCGAGGGACGGAGCAGCGGATCATGAGCCCTGCCGTTACAGACGACTTCGCCCCGGACCGCATCGACGCTGGAGATCACACAGACCCGGCGGACTCCGTTTTTCGCGGCGGCATACAGCAGATTCGCCGTTCCCGTGACATTGGCATTGAAGGGACCGAACGGGGTGTCGCACGGTCGCTGTGACATATGGGCAACCAGCAGCAGATCGCATTCTTTCAGAGCATCGCCGCAGAACAACGGCGAGGAAACATCTCCGATCCACTTTTCATGCGCGGTGTCAAAATCATGGATGTCAACCAGCCTCAAAGTATATGTTTTTTCCAGCGCACGGATCAGCCCGCGGCCAAGAAATCCGCCGGCTCCGGTTATCAACAAGCGTTCTTTTCCATTCATGACAACAGCACTTTCCCGATTTATGGTGTCCTATTTATTATATTATAGACATAAATCTTAAAAAAACAAGTGCTTTTCATCTTTAAAACATATTTTTTTTAAAATAGGACACCACAACCAAATCAACAAGACAGCTGGAACATCGACGGAGAATAAGATCAAAAGCCCGATACCGGCCACAAGGAATACAATCCACACACACAAATCAACGGAACTTGCGCGCCTTCAATCCAATGGAAACAACAGCTCAAACCGTATCGCGCCGCACCAGACGGCTGTCGGTATAACCTGTGAAACGGGCGTCTTTTTCGATACGCGCAATCAGAAGGTCAATCATGCGGGCGGCATCATCGCCGGAGTCCAGGCTTACGGAAGTAATCCGCGGCTGGATATTGTTCAGATAAGCCATGTCATTAATTCCAATTAACGCCAGATCCCGGGGAATCACAAACCCCAGATCGCGGGCCAGATAGGCAAAGCGGAGAGCATTGCAGTCATCCGCGGCAATCAGACAGTCGCATTCGCAGAAATACTTTCTCAGCGCCAGACGGTCATTCCAGTCAACGGTCCGGGTGTCAAGCATCCGTTTAGCGGAGTAGGACATCCCGAAACCGGGCAGCGCAGACCGCAGCTGTTTCAAGCGTTCCTGATAAACCACAAAGCTCAAGTCGCCGACAAATCCAGGAGCCCGGCATTGCCGTTCCCGCAGAGCCGCCAGTGCGATTTCAATAATCCGTCGCTCGTTGTAAACCAGATAATCCACCTTTTTCAGATCGTCCGAATACGCGCTTGATCCATAGAAAGCACATGGAATGCCCCGTGCCTGAAGCTTGGAAATCAGCGCCAGATACGGAGAAATACGACGCAGAATCACTACGCCTTTCAATCCGGGATTCATCATCTCAAGATGGTCGATATGCTGTTCGAATGTGCTGAAATCCATGGGCGCGACGGTATAGTTCGAATAGTGGATGTTGCATTGAATCAGCGCCCGGACCAGAAAGGTTTCGTTGAAAGAATCCTGCGTAGCCAATCCATGATGCAGATCAAAAACAATCAGGATCAGATTTTTCCGGCGCGGCGGCGCCACAAAAGAGCCCGCTCCGACTCTGGAATAAACCACTCCTCGCTGCTGGAGTTCAAGCAAAACCCGCTTGGCCGTTCCGCGTGAGATTTTGAACCGCGCCATCAGATCATCCAGAGTGGTCGCAAAACTGTCGACGGAACGAGCCGAAAATTCTTTTTCAAGAACATCGGCCAGTTGAGCAAACAATGCTTTTTCTTTTTTCTTTCCAGTCTGCATTTCTCTATTCAAAACCACGGTAACCGCAGGCACAATAAACGATAGTGCCCGCTTCAAAAGTTAGGACCGCGTGGAAAGGGAATTTTTTCAAGAAAGACATTCCCTCTTCCTCCGAATTTCCTGTTGTTTTGCAATGCCCTCCATATAGATAGTAAGATAAAGCCATTTATTGGTTTCGTCAAGTAGCAAAATGTTTTCCAACCAGGGAATTTATTTTCATCAGAAAGTTCCCCTATACGGAATTTTTTCACCCGGATAACGCCGCCCGTATTTCTGCCCGGCCCCAGCTGCGAATGCCGGAGACCGGAGAAGAAAGTCGTTTCCGCCGATGCCTACACTCTTATGACGAGCCCCCTGCCCATTCCCGGCTGACCGCTGAACAAATACGGGAATGCGAGAAACAGGGAATCGGAGTACGGCCCTTGGCCTTCTCCCGCGAACTGGAGCAACGAATTCTCGAAGACCTCGAATATCCACGGCATACCATCATGAACAAGGCGGAAATCCGGGGCCTCTACCTTATAGCGACTCAATGACTGCGTCCTTCTACAATGGAACAGCATTGCCCCTGGCAGATTCCGATGGAGGCGAAGGCTCAGGCATGAAATAAGGATGTTTTGCCTGACGGCAGCCAAATGGTTCCGGTTCAACGGCCCCTGACTACAGCTTCATTTTTACACGGAAGCGATTGTCCAGCCGGAGGCGTAACTCCCCAGCACTTTCCACTCGGAAGACAAGCCGTCCGTATAGCACCCGAGCGAAGTTCCGTCCGTAAACAGGACATCGCTGACCCCGTTGCCGTCATAGTCGCCGCAGCCCGCGATTTCCCAGCCGGAAGCATAATCGCCAAGCGATGTCCACGCAGACGCATCTCCCGCACTGTAATATCCCAGCGAAGTCCCATTGGAGCACAGGATATCGCTGATTCCGTCTCCGTCGAAATCCCCGCAGAACGCGATTTCCCAGCCAGAGGCGATGTCGCCGCTTGCCTTCCAGCCGGAAGCGTCTCCGGCGGAATAATAACCGCTCGAGGTCCCGTTCGTGAACAGAATGTCGCTCTGACCGTCTCCGTCGAAGTCGCCGCACCCGGCCACTTCCCAGCCGGAAGCAATGTTGCCGCCCGGCATCCAGGACGAGTCCGCGCCGGAAAAATAGCCGCTCGACGTTCCGTTCGTAAACAGCATGTCGCTCTGACCGTCTCCGTCGAAGTCGCCGCAGCAAGCCAAGTCCCAGCCCGAAGCAATGTCACTGACCGGGGTCCAGGAAGACGAATCCCCGCCGGAAAAATAGCCGACCGAAGTCCCGTTTGTGAAAAGAATGTCGCTTTGACCGTCCCCGTTGAAGTCCCCGGCCCCGGCCACGTCCCAACCGGAAGCATAATCGCCCATATACGTCCAGCCGGATGATTCCCCGCCGGAATAATATCCGAACGAGGAGCCGTTGGTGAAAAGAATATCGCTCCGGCCGTCCCCGTTGAAGTCATTCTGCGCAACACTGGAACTTTCGCCGATCAAGGCGGCAATATCATAGACGTAGGCGCTTTCACTGTTCGCCGCGCCAACCACCAGCGTATCGCCGGAAATGGAGACGGAACAGCCGAAAGAATCGCCCGCCACCCCATCCAGTGCAATGATCTTGTATTCATCATAGGAACTCCCGTTCCAGTGATAGAGGTATACGCTCCCGGAATTCGTGCCATTGTCATCATCACCTGGCATCCCGACAGCCACATTATCTCCGCAAATGGAGACGGAAGTCCCGAAAACATCGGAAGCTCCCCCGTCGGAGGCCGTCAACTTGTATGCAAATTCATAAGAGCTTCCATTCCACTGATAGATATACACGCTGCCGGAATTCGTTCCATTGTCATCATCCCAATACGAGCTCACCGCCACCATATCGCCAGATACGGACACGGAGTTGCCGAAAGAATCGCCGGCCGCACCATCGGATGCAGTCAGTTTGTATTCGTCATAGTCGGTTCCATTCCAGCGATACACATACGCGCTTCCGGAATTCGAGCCCTTATCATCGTCATTGTATGCCCCAACGGCAACCACATTCCCGGAGGCAGAAACGCTGTAACCGAAATAATCCGCGCGCGCACCATCGGACGCAGTCAGCTTTGTTTGGCTATAAGATGTTCCAT
Organism: uncultured Victivallales bacterium; assembly: GCA_964462755.1. Taxonomy (GTDB): domain Bacteria; phylum Verrucomicrobiota; class Lentisphaeria; order Victivallales; family UBA1829; genus SIG94. The sequence continues at coordinate 4,750 of CAYWZD010000254.1, forward strand.
TCCAGCGATATACATACACGCTCCCGGAATTCGTTCCATTGTCATCTTCACAGTATGCCCCCACAACCACCATATCGCCGGAGACAGAAACACTGCAACCGAAATAGTCTGTCAGAACACCGTCGGATGCAGTCAGCTTGTATTCGTCATAGTCGGTTCCATTCCAGCGATATACATACACGCTCCCGGAACTGGAACCTTTGTCATCGTCATAAGGCGACCCCACGACAATCACATCACCGGAACCGGAAACGCCATACCCGAAATAGTCGCTTGACGCACCGTCGGATGCAGTCAACTTGTATTCGTCATAGTCCGTTCCATTCCAGCGATACGCATACGCGCTCCCGGAATTTCTGCCGCTGTCACCGTCGGAATCCGCCCCCACGACAATCACATCACCGGAGACGGAAACGCTGTATCCGAAAAGGTTTCCATACGCACCGTCAGACGCCGCCAGTTTCCCAACCAATCCAACCGACAGGATAAAGGTTTCCGTATCGCTCCAATCGCTTTCATATCCGGAGCCATCCACCGCCTTGACGCGCCAGTACCATATCCCGTTATCCAAGCCATCCAGGGACAGGGCGCTCCCCGCGACTGTCACTGAAACGGCGTCAGTGAATCTGGAATCAGCAGAATATTCCACGACATAATAACTTACGCCGGAATAATCATCCGTGGAATTATCCCAGTCCAGAGATACATTGTCTTTCGCAACGGAGTTGGTCAGCCCGTCCGGTGTGCTGGGCGGTTCTTCCAGAGTGATCGTCTGCACTACGCTCCACGCGGATTCATTTCCAAAGGTATCGACCGCGCTGACCCGGATGTAGTAAACCCCGGCTTCAAAGTTGAGGTATGACGCATCCGTGGTATCGGAAGTGATCACCGTATAACTGCTGAAATCCGAGTTGTCATCGATCTGTAATACGTACGACGCCACCCCGTAGTCATCATACGGTTCTTCCCAGGAAAACTGAACATCGTTTGCTGTGCCGTCATATCCGGCGGCAAAGATGGTATAAGTCACACCCGAGGGCGCGTCCGGCGCCACGTAATCGATGTAGATGCCGGAAATATACTCATCGATGGAACCGAGACCATCCGGCAAACTGCTCAAAGAATACCATCCGTCATCGATGCCGCCCCATCCAAGATTGCAATGGAACAGCCCGGTTGCCTCATCATACCCGTCGACAACGATAGCGTGGCCCGATGTATAAGCCAGAACGGGACAGCCATTGAGGACATCCTCAATAATGCTTTCGTCGTTTACCGTGACCGTGTATCCTGAGGAATAGGTTAGATAATCATAGCGTTGAACGGCGACAAATCCAATGGAAGAAAGGAAAGAATATGCGTCGGAAACATACGCGCCCGTTTCACCTGCGTCACAGAAATATTGCGACTTGACTTTTATACCGATGCCAAAGCACAATGCGGCAATTTCATCCGGATCATAATCATATTCAATCGTTGACAATTTATCATTC
>CAYWZD010000255.1:0-6231 GCA_964462755.1 uncultured Victivallales bacterium
ACACGCTCCGCATCGTGGTGAAGGCGGATGTCTCCGGTTCTTTGGAGGCGATTGTGGAATCCCTCAAGAAGATCGCCTCCGACAAGATTTCGATCGAGGTGCTTCACTCGGGAATCGGTGCCATCACGGAAAACGACATTCTTCTGGCATCCTCCACCGGCGCGCTGGTGGTCGGGTTCCATGTCCGCGTCAATCCGGGCGTCAACGACCTTGCCAAGAAGGAAAATGTGGAAATCCGCCTTTACAGCATCATCTATGAACTGCTGGAGGACATCAAGGATGCCATGGCGGGCCGGCTGGAACCGGACAAACGCGAAAAGGAACTCGGAACCGCGCACATCCTGAAAATATTTCTGCTCTCCAAAGGACCGAAAATCTGCGGCTGCATGGTGGACAAGGGAATTGTCAAAGTCGGCAGCAAATCCAGGGTGTTCCGGAAAGGCGAACTCATCTTCAACGGCGAAGTCCGTTCGCTCCGGCGTTTCCAGGATGACGTCAAGGAGGTCCGCCAAGGCATGGAATGCGGCATCCGGCTGGACAACTTCCTGGACTTCATCGAAGGCGACGTGATTCAATTCTATGAGATCGAATTGAAGAAGGCCACTCTCTGACGGATTTTCCGTTCAAACTTCAATCATTGAAAACGGAGGTGTCCAATGCCACGATCCAATGACCGTATTGCCCGCGTCAATGAAATCCTCAAACGGGAAATTGCGGACGTCATCGAAAAATATTCCCTGAGCGAAAAAGGCGCGCTGGTGTCGATCACCAAAGTGCATACCTCCGAATGTCTCCGCAACGCCACGGTTTACGTGAGCATCTTCGGGGCCGACGAGGAGAAGGGCGGGGAGATCCTCAAGAAGCTGGTCAAGCTCCGTCCGGAGATCCAGCACACCGTCTCCAAGCATGTGATCCTCAAGTATACGCCCGTCCTCAATTTTGTCCGGGACAACAATCTCGAACACGGAGACCGGGTTCTTTCCATCCTCCGGGAACTGGATGAGAAATGACGAATCTTTCCGCTCAAGAACTGACCGCTTTCCTCCAGGGATTCCGTGCCGGGAAAAAGATTCTGCTTGTCACTCACGTGCGTCCGGACGGCGACGCGCTCGGGTCTCTCTGCGGACTCCTGCTGATCCTGCGTGAAAACGGTTTCGACGCCACGGCGCTTCTCACGGACAAGACACCGGACTATTACCGGGTTTTCCGTCCCGAGGAAGGACTGATCGGCGCGGAACCGTCTCCGGAGGAACTTCAGAAATACGACCTGATGATCGTGCTGGATTCCGCCACGCGGGACCGTGTCAGCGCCGACTTCTTCAAAAATCCCGGAACGATTCCGCAAAGTCTCAGCATCGACCATCACCCGGACAACGCCGGGTATTGCGACCTCAACTATCTGGTCCCGGCCGCGTCAGCCACCGCCGAAATTCTTTATACGCTGGCAGAAATGTCCAGTTGGAAAATCCCCGCGGAAGCGGCGACGCAGCTCCTGATCGGAATTCTGACGGATACGGGAACATTCCGTTTCACCAACACCTCGGCGCAGACGCTCCGCGCGGCGGCAGCCCTGATGGACGCCGGAGGAGAATACACCCGCATCATGAACACCTGCTTCTTCTCCAAATCGGAAAACATGGCGCTTTTCGAGGCGGAACTTCTTTGCACGGGCCTGAAAAAAGCCTGCGACGGCAGATTCATCTATGCGTATTTCTCTCCGGAACTGCTGGCCAAATACAAAATCGAACTTCGCAATACGGAACAGGTCATCGAGGTGCTGCGCTCGATCTCCGGACCGATCATCGTCGCGGTGATCCGCCGGGAAAACGGCGCCTTCAAATGTTCCCTGCGTTCCAAGGAAAAACAATTTTCCGCCGGCCGGATCGCCCGTTCACTGGGCGGAGGCGGACACGAAATGGCATCCGGCTGCACGATCGCGGCTCCTTCCATCGAAGAGGCCGAAGCTATACTTGTCAATCACGTGGAGATGGAACTGAATGAGAAACAGGCCTGAGCGAAACAGCCTTCCGATTTATGACCGGAGCGGCGTTCTGCTGATCAATAAACCCCCGGAATGGACCAGCCACGACGTCGTGGCTTTCATCCGTTCCCGTTTCAATGTGCCAAAGTGCGGACACTGCGGCACACTCGACCCGGCGGCGACCGGACTCCTCGTTGTCGTTCTCGGCAAATTCACCAAACTCAGCCAGAAATTCAGCGGCGAGGACAAGGCTTACGAGGGAACCATCCTTCTCGGCACGGAAACCGATTCGCAGGATATGGACGGCAACGTCACGCGCCAATCCGACTATTCGAACATCACGGAAGACATGCTCCGCGACACTTTCGCCTCCTTTGTCGGAGACATCGAACAGATCCCGCCGATGGTCTCCGCGGTCAAAAAAGACGGCGAACGCCTTTATGAGCTCGCCCGCAAAGGACAGGAAGTCGAGCGCGAACCAAAGCAGATCACAATTCATTCGATCCGCGTCTCCCGCGTGGAACTGCCTTACGCCGATTTCACGGTGGACTGCTCGAAGGGCACCTATATCCGCACCCTTTGCGCGGACGTCGGCGCGGTGCTCGGCTGCGGTGCCTCGCTCTACCGTCTCAACCGCATCCGCAGCGGGGAGTTCGATCTGGCGGACGCGGTTGACATCGAAACCGTCCGGCAATGGACGCAGGACGACTTGGACGCATGGATTTCCGGTTTTCTCCACGGACGTCTTGCCAAAATGAACCACTTCTCCAAATTTTGACCGAAGGAGGGAACCGATGAAGAAAAAACGTCAACCAGCATCCTCTGAACAGCTACTGGAAAAATTCATCGCGTCGCAGAACGGGGCGCCCTCTTTCTCCGTGAAAGATGCCCTTGCGTTCGTCGCGGCCTCCGTGAAACCCGGCGATGACGAAGAGAAAAAACTTCTGGAGCGGGACGTCGAGCTGATTCTCGAAGGGCGGACCGACCTCTTCTACCGGAGCGGTTCGGAAACATGCTATATCCGCGACGCCTTCTTCAACGGAACCCGATTCAAGATCATCCCATCCAAGCTGGAAATCAAGGAGGGTATCCTCTTCTACGGCGCCCGTTTCGCACCGTTCTGCTCCGATGAGGTCTTCGCCGACGAATACATCCTCCACGGACAGGATTCCGAAACCCGTTTCCAGCCGGTCGCCTGCCCGGTTCAGTTCGGACAGGTCGCCCATATCTTCCAGATGCTCGGGCGTTCCTCCATGATCGACTGCATCGTGGCGGAATCGGATGACAACTACACCGCGCTGAAACAGGCCAGCTCTCCGGAAAAGGCCTGCATCACCCTGACGGCTTTCAGTCTGGAGACCTTCTTCCGGAAGCACTCCTTCTCGGAAGGCGACGCCATCATCGCCTCCGTCGAAGACTGGAAGCTCGGCCAGTTCTCCCTCGAATACGCCCCGAAGGGTTCCCTTCCGGGCGAGCCAGAGCGCGAAGCATTCCTATCCGACTTCGAGGAAGGCATCATTCAGTCGTATGAGGATTACGGCGCTTATCTTGAACTCTCCGACCAGATCGCCCATGCCTATCTCTGCGCCTTTCTCGCCGGCAAGGATCTCCGAAACCATCCGGTCCTTTCGCTGGACGAGTATCCCGCGCTCATGCGGGACGTCACCATTCACCGCGACGGCCCGGACTGGACCTTGGCGCCCGTCGACGAACCGGGTCCGTCCGACACCTTCGGGGAGGAAGAAAAAATCTCCCCCGATCACGAGGAATGCGGCTGTGGACACGACCACGGGCACGACCAGGATCACGAACACGGAGAGGAGTCCGGAGAAGAACCGTCCGAGGCCGTTTCCGAAGACAAGAAGCCCCTGCGTCCGGAAGACTTCTCCGCATCCGCCGGAAAGGTCGGCTCCCTCGATGCCCTGCTGGAAGACGTCAGAGCCCCGATGGACTATACGGAAATCTACGCCATGATCCTCGACGACCTCGCCAACGGACAGGAATCCTCCGAGACATTCGTCTCCAAACTGATCGACGTCATGGGCGTGAAGTTCGCCGACGACGCACAGGAGGCCGCCTTCTGGAACTTCATCGAAGACTGCTGGGAGGATGCCTCCGAACACTTCAATCCGGTCACGGAAGAGCCCAAAACTCCGCTGCGGACACGTCTGCTGGAACTGAACACCAAACGCATCGAACGTTCCCGCGCGCTGGTGGAGGAGTATTCCGCCTCCGAAATTCCGAAAGAAACGGTCCGCCAGATGAAACATTTCCACGCGCAGATTCTGGATACCCTCGGGCTCCTCAACGCGGACAGCGCGCTGCCGGAAGGCGCGGAATACGACTCTCTGGAACTTCGCGTCGGCGACATCGAAGACGCCTGGGACGCTTTTGAAGAACAATTCAACTGAAAGGACATGAAATCATGGAGATGCTGAATCTGATTCTCGGGTTTGCCGTCCAGGTATTTTTCACAGCGGGCGGACTCTGGTGCGGAATGAAAATCACCAAGATCAAGGGGGATTTCACCGGAATGCTCGTCATTGCGTTCGTCTGTTCCCTGATGGGATTCCATCCGGAGCCCTGGGGACTGATCCTGTCCCTGCTTTCCATGTTCCTTCTGCTCCTGAAATTTTCCGGAGCAAAACTCCTCCCGGACGGCATAGTGATCGTCCTTCTCTCCTGGGCGATCGGATTCTTCGGCAAGTTCATGATCAAGTATCTTGCCGGCATCATAAAATGAGTCCGGTCCGGAAAACCGCCCTCGAATACGCCGCCCGGATTCTCGGAATCCGGGCCCATTCGACCGGCGAGCTCCACGCCAAACTCCGCAAAAAAGAATATTCCCGACGCGAGATCGAGGAAGTCATTACGGAATTCACCCGTCTTGGTTACCTCAACGATGCACAGTATGCAGAATCGCTCTGCTCCAACCTCTCCGCCCGGGGAAGCGGGAGACGGAAAATCTTTTCAAAATTACGGACCAAGGGCATTGAAGGCGAACTTCTCAAGGAAGTGATGGAAAAGCACGAAGAGGAACTTCCCGAAGAAGAATCGGCGGTCGCCGCGCTGTCAAGGAAATGGTCTACGCTCCAGCGGGAGCCGGACGAACGAAAACGGAAGGAAAAAGCACTTCGTTTTCTGGCCGGACGCGGATACTCCGCCGGATCGGCCTACGCCGCCTGGAATCAGATGACCGGCAAAGATCCGGATTAAATTTTCTCCCTGAGCGGAAGAATCACATCGAACGCGGCGCCGCGTCCCGGCAGATTGGTGACCTGAATCCATCCGTTGTGGGCGGTCACCGTGCCATAAGCCATGGCCAGCCCCATTCCCGTTCCCTCGCCGACCGGCTTGGTCGTGAAGAACGGTTCGAATATCCTCGGAAGGATCGACGGATCGACACCGGGTCCGGTGTCCTCCACCCGGATGGCGCAGAAGGCGCGGTCCAGCGATGTCACGATCTCCCCGGGCGGCGTCAGCTTGATTTTCAACTGTTCGGGGTCGCCGACCCGGATGATCAGAGCTCGTTCCGCCTCCGGAACATTCTGCATGGCATCCTTGGCGTTGATCATGAGATTCATGAGCGTCTGCTGAAGCTGGATGGGGTCGCCTTCCACCACCGGATTCCGGGGATCTTTCTCGATCCGGAACGCGATTCCGGACTGGGAACTGGGGGGAAACAGATCGGCGCACTTGTCGACCAGCGTATTCAGACTCACCACTTCCCGCTGGTAGTTGCCTTTCCGGGCGAAACTGAGCATCTGGGAGGTCAGGGTGCTGGCCAGTTCGGTGATATGGTCGATCTTTTCAAGGTTCCGGCGGATGGCCTCATCCTTGACTTCGTGCATCAGCAGAATGATGTCCAGATGCCCCTGAATGGCATGGATGTAGTTGTTGAAGTCGTGCGCGATGCCGCCCGCGAGACGTCCGATGGCCTCGAGCCGCTGCCGGTGCGACGCCTGAATATTCCATTCCTCCCGTTCCCGTTCCAGCTTGCGCCGCTCGGTGACATCATGTCCGAAAGTAATCAGCAGGGAGGAGCTCTCAAAGGGGATCGCGGTGACGGAAAGGTCGATTTCCGTTCCCGCGCCGGGAATGGTCAGGGAGCTGGAAACGGTGGTGCTCTCCTGAAAACGGTGTTCCAGCAGGGGACGCCACACCTCGGGCTTGAGGCCGGAAAGTTCCTTAAAGGGCTTGTTGATGATCTCGGGGAAAGTCTTGAGATGCAGCATCCGGAGCGCGGCGCG